>CAMFZK010000008.1 GCA_946006915.1 uncultured Clostridia bacterium | reverse complement strand
ATATTTAATTTTGTCGCAAGTTTGGTGTTTTAACAGTTTTTATTTTAAAACCTAAATTCAAAAGCCGTCTTTCGACGGCTTTTTGAGTTATTTAATAGGATATGTCCAACCGAATTTATCCTCTATTTTGCCCCACTGAATACCTGTTAAAGTATCGTAAAGCGTTTGGGTTACATCGCCGATTTTTCCGTTATTAACGGAATATTTTTTGCCCTTGTAAGCCAACTCGCCGATTGGAGATACAACAGCGGCTGTACCGCAACCCCATGCTTCTTCAAGAGTGCCGTTTTCAAGTGCCGTTTCAAGTTCGGCAACGTCTAAAAGACGTTCTTCAACTTCATAACCCATATTTTTAAGCACTTCAATGCAAGACATACGAGTAATACCGGGAAGAATTGAACCGGTAAGCGCAGGAGTTACAATTTTACCTGCGATTTTGAACATAACATTCATAGCGCCTACTTCTTCTATGTATTTTCTTTCTACACCGTCAAGCCAAAGCACTTGGGAATAGCCCTCTCGTGCCGCACGTTCGCCTGCACGATTACTTGCCGCATAGTTACCGCCGCATTTAGCGTAACCCGTACCGCCTCTTACCGCACGAACGTCCCTATCTTCTATCATAATTTTAACCGGGTTAATACCTTCGGCATAATAACTTCCCACAGGAGATGCAATAATGCAGTAGGTTGCATTGTGAACTGCGTGAACACCTAAAGATTCGTCATTACCGAACATAAAGGGACGAAGATATAGTGATGTACCCTCTGCCGACGGTGTCCAGTCCTTTTCGAGTTCCACAAAAGTTTCAAGCACTTTAAGTGCTAAATCTTCGGGAATTTGAGGCAGGCAAAGACGTTCTGCCGAACGGTTCATACGGCGGATATTTTCAATAGGTCTGAAAAGTTGAACCTTGCCGTCTTTTGTGCGGTATGCTTTTAAGCCCTCAAAAATTTCACTGCCGTAGTGTAAAACGGTAGAAGCGGGATGAAGTGAAATATTAGCGAAAGGAACTATTCTGGCGTTCTGCCAACCGTTTTCACTGTTCCAATCCATTAAAAACATATGGTCGGTAAAAATTTTACCGAAACCCAATGTACTGCTGTCGGGTTTTTGTTTTAAAACCTCGGCTTTTGTGATTTTAATTTCCATCTTAAAACCCTCCTAATTATCGGCACCGATTTGCAATGCTTTTAAGTTAACGTCAAGCATATCGGCGTGTTTTGCGGAAATAACCTTAGAAAGTGCCGCATTAACACCCTCACCGAATTCATTAAATTCTTTAAGAATTTTACCTACAATAATCATATTTGCCAATGTAGGCATATTATTTTCGCTTGCAAGTTTGGTTGCGGGGATATAGTGAACCGTAACGTCGGTTCTTTTTACCTTGCGTTCAATAAGCGAAGAATCAAGGAAAATTACACCGCCGGATACTACGGCATCTTCGTACTTATCAAGTGACGGAAGATTCATAGCAACCAAAACATCGGGTTTGGAAACTATCGGCGAGCCGACGGGTGAATCGCTTAAAATAACACTGCAACTTGCAGTACCGCCGCGCATTTCCGGTCCGTAAGACGGAAGCCAACTTACCTGTTTACCCTCGGTAAGACCTTTGTAAGCCAAGAATTTACCCGAAAACAAAATACCCTGACCGCCGAAACCGGCAAATAAATACTGTTTAGTAGCCATTATTCTGCCTCCTTTGCACTGCGGTCTTTGTAAACACCTAACGGATAGTAAGGAATCATCTTTTCGTCAATCCATTCAAGTGCTTTTTTAGGGGTAAGTCCCCAGTTGGTAGGACAACTTGAGATTACTTCTACAAGTGAAAATCCTTTGCCGTTAATTTGGTTTTCAAACGCTTTTTTAATTGCTTTTTTAGCATTTTTAACATTTTTTACATTGTTTACGGCTACCCTTTCAAGATACTCCGCACCGTCAACTTGGGATAGCATTTCACAAATTTTTACAGGGAAACCGCAATGGTTTGTATCCCTGCCGTAGGGGGAAGTTTGGGTAATCTGACCGGGAAGTGAGGTAGGCGCCATTTGACCGCCGGTCATACCGTAGATTGCGTTATTTATAAATATAACGGTAATATTTTCGTTTCTTGCGGCGGCGTGAACGGTTTCCGCCATACCGATAGAAGCCAAGTCACCGTCACCCTGATATGTAAATACCACATTTTCGGGCAAAGCACGTTTAACACCGGTTGCAACTGCGGGTGCACGTCCGTGTGACGCTTCAATCATATCACAATTAAAATAATTATAAGCCATAACCGAGCAACCAACCGGAGCAATACCGATTGTTTTACCCTCTATACCGAGTTCGTCTATTACTTCGGCTACAAGACGGTGAACAATACCGTGGGTACAGCCGGGACAATAGTGCATTGGCACATCGGTTAAAGCATGTGGCTTTTCAAATACAACCATTATTTTGCACCTCCGTTTTTATTTGCGGTTTCAATGGCTAAAAGTACTTCTTCGGGGGACGGAATCATACCGCCTACACGGTTGCAAAGTACATATTCGCCGCGGCATTTTGTTGCCAATTTAACATCATCAATCATTTGACCCATTGAAAGTTCAACCGAGATAAAGGTGTGTGCCTTTTCGGAGGCCTTAAGGAAAGGTTTATTTGGGAACGGCCACAAGGTAATAGGTCTTATCATACCAACCTTTATTCCCTTTTTGCGTGCCTCTACAATAGCGTTTTTAGCAACACGTGAAGCAATACCGAAAGCCGCAATACAAATTTCGGCATCGTCCATCATATATTCTTCATACATTGCTTCGTTTTCTTCAATGTATTTGTAACGCTCGAAACGTTCAATATTGGATTTTTCCAATTCATCGGGTTGCAGGAAAAGTGAATTTACAATATTGTGTTCCCTTTCCATATTTGTTCCCGTAGTTGCCCACTTCTTTTCGGGCATTTCTTTAACATCATATTGAAGTGAAACGGGTTCCATCATTTGACCCATAGTACCGTCTGCCAAAATCATTGAAGTCATACGGTATTTATCGGCAAGTTCAAATCCCTTTACGGTTAAGTCTGCCATTTCCTGAACCGAAGCAGGTGCTAAAACCAACATACGGAAGTCACCGTGACCGCCTGCTTTGGTTGCTTGGTAATAGTCCGACTGCGAGGGTTGAATACCGCCAAGACCGGGACCTCCCCTTTGAACATTTACAACAAGTGCCGGTAAATCAGCACCTGCCAAATATGAAAGACCTTCGCTTTTAAGCGAAATTCCGGGGCTTGAAGAAGAGGTCATAACCCTGTGTCCGGTGGAAGAAACGCCGTAAACCATATTTATAGCGGCAACTTCACTTTCGGCTTGTAAAAAGCATCCGCCTATTTTGGGCATTCTTTTAGCCATATAAGCCGCAATTTCGGTTTGCGGAGTAATAGGATAACCGAAGTAATGGCGGCAACCGGCAATAATAGCGGCTTCGGCAATCGCTTCGTTACCTTTCATTAAAACTTTATCTGCCATTTTAAAAATCATTCCTTTCTGTGAAAAAACACAAGTAAAATTCTACCCAACCGTTATCTTTCAACGGTAATTATGCAGTCAGGACACATAGTCGCACAAAAAGCACAGGCAATGCAACTGTCGGGATTAACTGCCTCTACGGGGTGATGTCCCTTTAGGTTAATTTTATCGGTTGCAAGTGCTAAAACCTTTTTAGGGCAAACTTCTACACAAAGTCCGCAACCCTTGCACTTATCGGTTAAAAATTTCAAATTTGCCATTTTATTCACTTCCTCTAATTGATTTTAGTTTGTAATTTAAGGGGGAATGCGTTTGGAATAATATCCTTAACGCTGTCATAAACCTTACTGTCAACTGCGGTGCAAATTATGGGCAATCCCGTAATTTGCGAAATTTCATTAGCGTAATCCAATGATTTAATTATATGTGACGGTTCGGTTTCTTCCCCTAAATTTGAATTGTTTATAATTGCGGTAAATTTAATTTTCCCCGCCTCTTCAATTTCCCTCATCACTTCAATAGTTGACTCGGCGTCCCGTGTTAAGGGGCGGTAGCAGTTAATTACAAAAATCATTTCGTAATTGTTTTCCTGCTTTATGGCATCGGAAATTCTGCCAAGTGCCAAAGCACCTCGGTCATCTCCCCCAACGTCAATAATGCACATTTGGTCTTTATTGTCGGTTATAGAGTAAATTTGCTGAGGCATTGCGGGAATATCAACATTACTTCCGGCATATTCGGAACAAATAAGCCGTATCCCTAAATCTTCAAATTCGCCCGCACTGTCTTTAGTTCTGAAATACGGGTTTACTATATCCAAATCGGCTATTAACACCTTTTCGTTTTGCTTTTTAAGGTCATAAGCCATATTTACGGCAATATTTGTTTTTCCGCTTCCGTAATGTCCGCATAAAAGTGTAATTCGTTTATAAATCATAACTTATTTCTCTGTATCTTACCGCTTGTGGTTTTGGGCAAACTGTCACGGAATACCACAATTCTGGGATATTTATAAGGTGCGGTTCTTTCCTTAACATAATTTTGAATTTCTTTCTTTAATTCTTCGGTGGGTTCGGTGCCGTTTACAAGTACAATGCTTGCTTTAACAACCTGACCTCTAACCTCATCCGGAGCGGCGGAAACACCGCATTCAAGTACATACGGCAATTCCATAATAACGCTTTCTATTTCAAACGGTCCTATACGGTAACCCGAAGACTTAATAACATCGTCAATTCTGCCGACATACCAATAGAATCCGTCTTCATCACGCCAAGCGGTGTCGCCTGTGTGGTAATAGCCGTCACGCCAGGTTTCGGCAGTTTTTTCGGGCGAACCGTAGTAACCAACCGCCAAACCGCAAGGCAAACCGTTTTTAATGTTAATAACAATTTCGCCGGTTTCACCAACGTCAACGGGGTTTCCGTCCGGGTCTACAATGCTAACATCATAAATCGGTGCGGGTTTACCCATTGAACCGATTTTGTGTGTAGTACCAATCATATTACCTATAATCATAGTACTTTCACTCTGACCGAAGCCCTCGAGAATTTGCAGTCCCGTTGCTTTTTCAAACTGACGGTAAACTTCGGGGTTAAGTGCTTCGCCCGCCGTTGTCATATGTTTAATCGAAGATAAATCATACTTTGAAATATCTTGCTTTACCATCATTCTAAGCATTGTAGGGGGTGCGCAGAAAGTAGTAATATTGTACTTTGCAAACATCGGCAAAATATCCGCCGCATCAAAACGGTCAAAGTCATAAACAAAGGTTGCCGCCTCGGCAAGCCATTGACCGTAAAGTTTACCCCACATTGCCTTTGCCCAGCCGGTATCCGAAATGGTAAAGTGCAAGCCATCGGGGTCAACATCGTGCCAATATTTTGCGGTATGGAAATGACCTAACGGGTATTTATAATTGTGTGCCGCAATTTTGGGATAACCGCTTGTACCCGAAGTAAAGTACATTAGCATTAAATCTTCGCCACAAGGCGAATCTTCGGTGCGTTCAAAGTGGGTTGAATAAAGTTCGTATTCTTCGTCAAAATTACGCCAACCGTCACGAACGCCGTTTACAATCATTTTGTGTTTAAGTTCGGGGCAGTTTTGTGCCGCAATATCTACTTGGTGTGCGGTGTCTCCGTCCGCCGTGCAGATAATTGCGCTAACGCCTGCCGATTTAAAGCGGTATTCAAAATCGTGTTCCTGTAACTGATTGGTAGCGGGAATTGCAATAGCGCCGAGTTTGTTAAGACCTATCATTGCGTACCAGAACTGGTAATGACGTTTAAGTACAAGCATTACCCTGTCGCCTTTTTTAATGCCGAGCGACTTAAAGTAATTGGCGCATTTGTTAGACGCTTTTTTGACATCGGTAAAGGTGATACGGCGTTCTGTGCCGTCCTTTGAAATATGTAACATAGCAAGTTTTTCTGGTTCTTTTTTTGCTAATTCGTCTACAAGGTCAAAAGCGAAATTGAACTTTTCGGTATTTTTAAATTTAATTTCGGTAGGTGTGCCGTTCTCGTCCTCGGTAATATCTATAAACTTGCTGTAAATACGTTCCTTTTTATCCTTACGGGTGCGTTTATAACCTTGGGTGTTAACCAACTGCTCGGGCGTAAGTTCGGGAATGGGTTCGCCGGTGGGATTAAGTACTATTGCGTAAAAGGTACAGTCCTGTCCCTCAACCGCAATCATACCGTGAGGGGTATTACTGTCAAAATAAATACTGTCCCCCGGTCCTAAAATTTCGGCGTGTTCGCCCACTTGAACCTTTAGGTGACCGCTTATAACAAGGTCACATTCCTGACCCGAGTGGGTAGTACATTCAATTGGTTTATGCTGTGCTTCTTCACTGTATGCACTTTTAACGTAAAGCGGTTCGGCAATACGGTTTCTGAAAGCCGCTGCCAGGTTGTAATAGGTCATACCGTGTGCTTTTTCTATTTTTTGTCCTTCGCCCCTGCGGGTTACGGTATAAGAACGAAGACGCGGGCTATAACCCTCTATAATATCTGTAACGTCTACGTTAAAAGCATTAGCACATCTGTAAATAAACGCAAAGTGAAGGTCCCCCTCGCCGTTTTCACAGGCAATATATTCTTCTTCACTAACGCCGGTTTTTTCCGCCATTTGGGAAACGGTTAGGTTTTCAATTTCACGAAGTTCCCTAATACGCCCTGCAATTTCTTTGATTTTAAAATCAAGTTCCTTAATTTGTTCCATTTAAATTCCCTCCGTCCAGATAATGGGACGAAAATGTAAAAGCCCGCCCCAAAGTTATGACTTTGAGACGAGCATTGATTTTCTCAATATACCCGCGGTACCACTCAAATTGCGGCAATGCCGCCACTCTTGGAATCAAACAATTCCTATGCCTTTACGCAGCAATCACGAAGGGGTTCTACTCGTTTAAACTTTCTTCCCCTTTGCTCGGAAGTTACAGACGTAAAACCGTATAAATGACTTACACCGACCGTCATCTCTCTTGATATACGCAAAATTACGCACTCTTCGTCAACGCTTTTATTAAGGTATTATATCATAACAAATGGAAATTGTCAATATTTAAAGTTTATTTCTTTGAATTTTTCCGCTTATTGTTTTGGGAAGTTCATCACGGAAAACAATTACCCTTGGGTATTTGTAAGGTGCGGTATGTGTTTTTACATAGTTTTGAATTTCTTTCTTCAATTCTTCTGTACCTTCAGTACCCTTTGTAAGCACAATACTTGCCTTAACAACCTGACCTCTTATATCGTCGGGAACGGCGGAAACACCGCATTCCACTACAAAGGGAAGTTCCATTATAACGCTTTCGATTTCAAACGGTCCTATACGGTAGCCGGAGGACTTAATTACGTCATCTATACGGCTTACATACCAGAAATATCCGTCCTCATCACGCCAAGCGGTATCGCCTGTGTGGTACATACCGTCGTACCAAGCATCGTCGGTTTTTTCTTTATCAAGATAATATTCTTTAAACAGTCCGCAAGGTGCCTGCTTATCGGTACGGATAACAATTTCACCTGTTTCACCGTCGGCAACGGGGTTACCGTCGGGGTCTACTATATCAACATCATACTGCGGTGACGCTTTACCCATAGCGCCGACTTTCGGTTTAGTTCCACGCAAGTTTGCAATGGTAAGGGTGGTTTCGGTTTGACCGAAGCCCTCCATAATTTCAAGTCCCGTTGCGGCTTTAAACTGCTTAAATACTTCGGGATTAAGCGCTTCGCCTGCGGTGGTCATATGGTGGATTGAGGACAAATCAAATTTAGAAAGGTCGCCTCTTATAAGCATTCTAAGCATAGTAGGCGGTGCGCAGAAGGTAGTAATATTGTATTTTGCAAACATCGGCAAAATGTCGTTTTCGTCAAACTTGTCAAAGTCATATACAAATACCGCACCCTCGCACAGCCATTGACCGTAAAGTTTGCCCCAAAGGGATTTACCCCAACCTGTGTCGGATATGGTAAAGTGCAAACCGTCACGTTCGCAGCAATGCCAATATTTAGCGGTAACATAATGTCCCAAAGCGTAGGTGTGTTTGTGAGCCGCCATTTTGGGGTTGCCGGTTGTACCCGAAGTAAAGAACATAAGTGCGGTGTCTTCGCCGCAAGAGGTATCTTCGCTTCTGTAATAATGTGCGCTGTAAAGGGGATATTCGCTGTCAAAATCCTGCCAGCCGTCACGTTTTCCACCAACCATTACAAGTTTTTCAACCTGCGGACAGTTTTTAGCGGCATTTTCCGCAATTTGCGCAGTATCACCGTCGGCGGTACAAACAAGCATTTTAACCCCTGCGGAATTAAAACGGTATTCAAAGTCGTGTTCTTTAAGCTGGTTGGTAGCAGGAATAGCAACTGCACCGATTTTGTGAAGTGCTACCATACAGAACCAGAACTGATAATGTCTTTTAAGTACAAGCATTACCTTGTCGCCTTTTTTAATTCCCAAAGAAGTGAAATAGTTGGCAACCTGGTTAGAAGCACGTTTAATATCATTAAATGTAAACCTGCGTTCGGTTTTGTTAACGTCAAGGTGAAGCATTGCAAGTTTGTCGGGATATTTATTTGCAATACCGTCCACAATATCAAACCCGAAATTAAATGTTTCGGTATTTTTAAACTTAATATCCTGCAAAGCGCCGTTTTCGTCTTCAAAGGTTTCAACAAACTTTTCGCAAACCAAATTGCCGGTCTTTTTAGTGGCAACAATGCTTTCTCTTACTTCTTCTTCTTTTGCACTTTCGCCCGGTAAAACCACCGCACAGAATACGCAGTCCTTACCGTCAACTGCAATCATTCCGTGGGGAGTGGAGGAGTTGTAATAAATACTGTCACCCTCGTGCAGAATTTCGGTATGGTTACCTATTTGAACCTTTAAACTACCGCTCATAACAAGGTCAAATTCCTGACCGGAGTGGGTGGCTAAATGTATCGGTTTGTTTTGTTGTGATGCGGAATATTCGTATCTAACCCAATAAGGTTCTGCAATTTTATCCCTAAATTTAGGTGCAAGGTTTTTAATGTCAATTCCGTCTTCCTTTGCGGTTTGAAGTCCGTGACCTTTACGGGTTACGGTGTATCCGGTAAGACGTGCGGCATTATGTCCCTCCAAAAATTCGGTAAGTTCAACCCCGAACTCCAGTGCACATTTATGTATAAAACTAAAGGGAATATCCGCATTTGCGGTTTCGTAATTTACGTATTCCTCTTCGGTGACTTCGGTTTTTTTAGCCATTTCTTCGGTAGACCAACCCATAATTTCACGCATTTCCTTAATTCGTGAAGCAATCTCCATAAGTTGCTCTTTGGCTGTGTTTGTAGTCATTTCAATACTTCCTTCCATAAATATAATAAATAAAAAAGCACCCGCCTCAAACTTTGAGACGGGTGCATAATAAACACTCGCGGTACCACTCAAATTGCAGTTAAACTGCCACTCAGAATCTAACAATTCTTATGCCTTTACGCAGCAATCACGGGAAAACCTACTAACAATCTAAAATATGCGTTCAGCCGTCCGGCTCGGAAGTGATGGGTTATCTTGAACAGTTGCTATCGGCTTACACCACCCGCCGACTCTCTAAAAACAATTCTTCAAAACCGTCTTCGTCAAAGCCATTGTAAAACTTTTTGAAGATTATAACACCTGAATTTCCTCTTGTCAATACTTTTTTGCAAAAAATATTGACTTTTTTGATTTGATATGATAATTTAATCTAACTGTTATATATAAGGGGCAAAATATGGGAATTAAAAGAAAACTTATAGGCACTAAGGATTTTTACAAAAAGGTTTTTGCAATAGTTTTACCTATGATTATTCAAAACACCATAACCAACGTTGTAAACCTGCTGGACAATGTTATGGTAGGAAGAATAGGCACACTTCAAATGTCGGGTTTAGCCATTGTAAACCAACTTATATTTGTTTTTAACCTTTGCATTTTCGGTGGTCTTGCGGGTGCGGGTATTTTTTCCACCCAATATGCGGGTGCGGGTGACCACAAAGGCATTAGGTACTGTTTTAGGGTAAAATTATTTATAGGTGCTTTAATGCTTTTTATCGCTTTATTTGTCTTTTTAAAGTTCCCCTCCCCTTTAATTAAAATGTACCTTGCAAAGGATACACCGAAAAGCGCCGTCACCGCCACGTTGGGTTACAGTCTTTCATATTTGAAAATAATGCTAATCGGTCTTCTTCCATTTACGGTTACACAAATTTATTCAAGTTCGTTAAGGGAAATAGGCGAAACAAAATTACCTATGGTTTCAAGCGTTATTGCCATAACGGTAAATTTTACGTTTAACTATTTACTCATTTTCGGCAAGTTGGGTTTCCCAAAACTCGGTGTGGACGGTGCGGCAATAGCAACCGTACTTTCCCGATTTGTGGAGGTTATAATTATTGTGACTGCGGCAACCAAAAGAATAAACGAATTTAAGTTTTTAAAAGGTGCGTTTCGCAGTTTGTATGTTCCGCTCGACTTATGCCGCAACATTTTACAAAAGGGATTTCCGCTTCTTATTAACGAATTTTTGTGGTCTTCGGGTATGGCGGTTCTTTTGCAGTGTTATTCGGTAAGGGGGCTGAATATTGTAGCCGCACTTAATATTTCAAACACCGTAAACAACCTATTTAATGTGGTGTTTTTGACAATGGGCAACGCCGTTGCAATAATAATAGGTCAACATTTAGGTGCTAACCAAATTAAGCAAGCCAAAACTTCGGTTTGGCATTTACTTACCCTTTCTGTTTCCTGTTGTATAGTAATAGGCGGTATTATGGCATTATTAGCACCGTTTATTCCCCGCCTTTACAACACCGAAACCGAAGTCCGTATTTTAGCAACAAAGTTCCTTTATATTGTAGCGATCTTTATGCCGGTATACGCCTTTGCACACAACTGTTATTTCACACTTCGTTCAGGCGGAAGAACCCTTATAACATTTTTGTTCGATTCGGCGTTTACTTGGGGTGTTTCAGTTCCTTGCGCATTCATTTTGGCAAGGTTTACGGGATTACCTATTTTAACCCTTTACATCATTGTTCAAACCCTTGAATTTGTTAAATGTATTGTGGGATTCATAATGCTTAAAAAAGGAATTTGGATAAGAAATATTATAGACCGAAACAATGCTTAAAGCCCCTTTAAGCATTGTTTTTTAAACTGTTGTATTTTTGTTTTGTAGCCATTCCGCCGCGTATGTGCCGTTCTCTCTTGTTTTTTTCAAGCACCGTTTTCACTTCTTTATAAAGTGCGGGATTATCGTGCGAAAGCCGCTCCGTGACATCTTTATGCACTGTAGACTTGCTGATTTTAAAAACCTTTGCGGCAGCCCTTACCGTAGCGCCCGTATCTAATATATATTCACCCAACAAAACCGCTCTTTCCGACACTGTTTCCATCATACAATCATCTCCTCAGACTGTTTAATTGTATGATTTATTTTTAAAAAATATGTCGTACTATTCAATTTGCGGTAAAAAAAGCAATTTAAAGTAAAAAAATGCTTGACAAATATAAGTGTTTGTTATATAATACGTTCGTTGCAATCCAAAGACAGCAGGTGGCGTTATCCGCCGTAAGTTTATCGCCTGCCGAGGTAAGCGCTTAAATAACTGTTTATGCTTATTTGTGCCTATCTTGTCTTTTGCAAGGTAGGTTTCTTTTTTAGATTGCAAAATCTAAATTTTTGTGAGGTGAAACAAATGCCAAACGCATCGGTTTTAGAACAAAAACAAAAGCAGGTTGCAGAACTTTCCGAAAAACTCGGTAAAGCAATCGTTGGTGTTGTTGTAGACTATAAGGGTACAACAGTTGCTGATGATACTGCTTTGCGTAAGGAACTTCGTGAAAACGGTGTTGATTACTTTGTTGTAAAGAACACCATCCTCGGTCGTGCTATTGACGGTACTGACCTTGCTGATATGAGTTTTGCACTTGAAGGAACAACTGCAATCGCCCTTTCCGGTGAGGATTACACCGCAGCCGCAAGAATCCTTTGCAAATTTGCCGAAAGCCACGAAAGCTTTAAGGTAAAAACCGGCTTCTTGGACGGTAAGGTAGTAGATGTTGAAACCATCGAATCTCTTGCAAAACTTCCCAGCAAAGAAGTTCTTCTTGCAACAGTTTGCAGTGCTTTCCAAGCACCCATCGCAGCATTTGCACGTGCTGTACAGGCCATCGTTGATAAAGACGAAAACGGCGCAGAATAATTAAAACAAACAAAACAATTTATTGGAGGAAATTAAAATGGCATCTGAAAAAATCACAGCTATGATTGAAGAATTAAAAACTCTTACAGTTCTTGAACTTTCAGAACTCGTAAAAGCAGTAGAAGAAGAATTTGGCGTATCTGCAGCAGCAGCTGTAGCAGTAGCAGCTCCCGCAGCAGGCGGTGCAGCAGCAGCCGAAGAAAAAACCGAATTCGACGTTGTACTTAAAGAAGTTGGCGCTGAAAAGATTAAGGTTATTAAGGTTGTTCGTGAAGTTACCGGTCTTGGCCTTGCAGAAGCAAAAGCAATCGTTGACGGTGCTCCCAAAACCATTAAAGAAGCAGCAGCAAAAGAAGAAGCTGAAGAAATCAAAGCTAAATTTGCTGAAGTTGGCGCTACTATCGAACTCGCTTAATTTTAAGCCGATACAATTTAAAGGAACCTCGAAAGGGGTTCCTTTTTTTATTAAAAACGCATATATGCACTTTTATTTATTGACATATTCACTATATAGTGGTAAAATTAAATGGATAATTCCATTATATTGGGTATCTATCTTAAATTTTTGGGATTTTGGCGAACCCCGATAATTTAAGTTATTTGTAATGTTTATCTCTTGCAATATTTGATAACCATTTACCGCAGGGGAACAACGCGTGGCTCCTGCCGCCGTATTATTCGGAAAAAACCACGCTTATTATATAGGAGGTGCATTTATGCAGCCATACATTATTATGGGTGTCGTTGCGCTTGTGCTTGCCGTTGTCGGCTTTTTTGCCGGTTCTGCATATCGCCGTAAATCGGCGGAGGCAACCATCGGCTCTGCCGAAGACGAAGCAAGACGCATTTTAAACGATGCTATGAAAACTGCTGAATCAAAGAAAAAAGAAGCATTATTAGAAGCAAAAGACGAAATTCACAATCTGCGTCAGGAAACCGAAAAGGACCTTCGTGAACGCCGCAGTGAAGTTCAGCGTCAGGAACACCGCCTTCAACAAAAAGAAGAAACTCTTGACCGAAAAATTGACAATCTTGAAGCAAAAGAAGAAAAACTCAACATTCGCTCTAAAGAGATTGATTCAAGAATTGAAGAATGTGACCGAATTAAGCAAAGCCAAATGGATTTGCTTGAAAAAATTTCCGGTTTCACTAAAGACCAGGCAAAATCCCACCTTTTGCAACTGCTTGACGATGAATTAACCCACGAAAAAGCAGTAAAAATTATGGATTTTGAGCAACAAACCAAAGACGATTGCGACCGTATTGCAAAGGACATTATCGGTCACGCAATTCAGCGTTGCGCCGCCGACCATTCGGCTGATTTAACCGTTTCGGTAGTACCTCTGCCGAGCGATGAAATGAAAGGTCGTATTATAGGACGTGAGGGCAGAAATATTCGCGCTTTGGAAACGGTAACAGGTGTTGACCTTATCATTGACGATACCCCCGAAGCCATTACCCTTTCATGTTTTGAACCCGTAAGGCGTGAAATTGCACGTGTAACGCTTGAAAAACTTATTTTGGACGGACGTATCCACCCCGCTAAAATTGAAGAATGTTTTGCCAAAGCCACTGCAGAAGTTGAAAGCACAATTAAGCAGACCGGTGAACACGCTATGATTGATGCGGGTGTTCCTAACCTGCACCCTGAAGTTATTAAACTTTTAGGTAAACTTCGTTACCGTACAAGTTACGGTCAAAACGTACTTAACCACTCGCTTGAAGTTTGCTATCTTTCGGGACTTTTAGCTGCCGAAATGGGTGCGGATGTTTCGCTTGCAAAACGTGCGGGATTACTTCACGATATAGGCAAAGCGCTTGACCACGAACAGGAAGGTTCGCACATTCAGTTGGGTGTTGAAGTTGCCAAAAAATACCGTGAAAACGAAACCGTTGTTAATGCCATTCACGCTCACCACGGCGAAGTTGAGGCAAAAACACTTATTGCCTGCATTGTTCAAGCGGCGGATGCTATTTCGGCTGCACGTCCGGGTGCAAGACGTGAAAACCTTGAAAACTATATCAAACGCCTTGAAAAGTTGGAGGAAATCGCCAATTCCTTTAACGGTGTTGAAGGTTCGTTTGCTATTCAGGCAGGACGCGAAATACGTATAATCGTTAAACCCGAAGTTGTAACAGAAGACCAAATGGCGCTTATGTCACACCAGATTGCCCAGCGTATTGAAAACGAACTTGAATACCCCGGTCAAATTAAGGTTAATGTAATCCGTGAAAGCCGTGCCGTTGACTACGCAAAATAATAAATAAGGTACAAAAAAAGGGACTGCCATCAGTCCCTTTTAATTTTTGCGTTTTAGGTTTTAGATATATTTTACGGCAGTACCGTAAACAATTACTTCCGCCGCACCCTGCATTACCGCAGAAGATGCGTAACGGATATTTACAACGGCATCTGCACCTAAAGATTCTGCCTCTTCTACCATTCGTTTGGTAGCAATCGCTCTTGCATCGTTCATCATTTGGTTATACGCCTTTAATTCGCCACCCACTAAAGTTTTTAAACTTTGTGTAATATCTCTGCCGATATTTTTTGACTGAATTGTGCTGCCCTTAACAAGACCCAAAGTTTCCAATTCCTTACCGCTGATGTAATCAGTATTAACTAATAACATAAGTTTCACCTTTCTTCTTTAAATATCTAATTCGGGCGGTACATCAATATCTTCCGATACATATTTGCCGTTTTTCTTTCTTTGGCGCACACATTCGGTTAAAAGATATTCAATTTGCCCGTTTACCGAACGAAAATCATCTTCTGCCCAAGCCGCAATATCGTTATACAGTTTTGCGGATAACCTTAATGGTATTTGCTTTTTGCCCTGTTCTGCCATTAGTAAATGCTACCCGAATTTACAACCGGTTGTGCATCGTGATTACCGCAAAGAACCACTAGCAAATTAGAAACCATAGCCGCTTTTCTTTCCTCGTCAAGGGTTACTACGTTATTTTCGTTTAGACGCTCAAGTGCCATTTCAACCATTCCTACCGCACCGTCTACAATCATTTTTCTTGCATCAATTATTGCCGATGCTTGCTGGCGCTGGAGCATAACTGCCGCAATTTCGGGTGCATAAGCCAAGTATGTAATTCTCGCTTCAATTATTTCAAGTCCTGCCGCCTCGACCTTGGCGCCGATTTCCTGCCTAATTCTTTCGGCAACAATTTCACTCGAACCCCTTAAACTGCCTTCGTCTGCCATACCGTCACCTGTTGTATCAACATTCGGTGCTACATCGTAAGGGTAGTTTCTTACAATATTTCTTAAAGCACTGTCACATTGCAGGGAAAGGTATTCTTTGTAGTTATCAACGTCAAATACCGCTTTTGCGGTGTCAACCACACGCCAAATTACCGCAATTCCTATTTCAACAGGGTTACCCAAACAGTCGTTAATTTTTTGACGGCTGTTATTTAATGTCATAATTTTTAAGGATATTTTCTTGCTTGCCGGTTCGTTAACGGCCGCTCCGTTTGCACCTACCTGCATTTTAGGTGTAACCTTAACGTCCCCGCTTTGGCTTAATTTAGTTTTAGCCGCAGGGTTTACAGCCACACAAAAAGGATTTACAAAGTAAAAACCGCCATCTTTTAATGTACCTACATACTTACCGAAAAGGGTTAAAACCAATGCCTCCTGCGGGCCTATAACCTTTAAACCCAAAAGAGGAATCCAGCCGATACCAAACCAAACAATACTTACAATAAAAATCCAAAAGCCAAATGCGCTTTCTTCGTCCATAAGTAATCCGCCGTAAATTACGCCGTAAAGAGCGGCAAGATACAAGACGATTGTAATTAAAAGAGCCGCCATACCGTTTTTTCTTTTGCTTAAAATTTTTTCTTTCATTAGAAATTCCTCCATTTCTATTTGATATCATTATGATATCACAAAAGGAAGATTTTGTCAATTCTCAATTTTACGACTGAAGTTCGGCTATTGTGACACCGCTTTCACCCTCACCGAATGTTCCCAAACGGTAGGACTTAATATTCTTGTGTCTTTTTAAATGTTCTTGGACATTTTTTCTTAAAACGCCCGTACCCTTGCCGTGGATAATGCAAATTGACAGCATACCCGAAA
>CAMFZK010000007.1 GCA_946006915.1 uncultured Clostridia bacterium | reverse complement strand
AATAACCGGAACGGAAAATGTGCCGAACCCTTTAATTGTGCCGGTGGTTTTAATAAGGTTTGCCCACAAACCGCTTGCGGCTTCACTGTTGTGGGTCATATTAACAAATTTAAAACTGAAAACCGCCATCATAATTACCCAAGCAAAAACTACTGCGTAATATGTAACAATTACAAATGCGTTGGTGGTTGCCGCCCAACCGATGGGTTCGAACTTCTTGTTCATACCCCTTAAAGCACCGGGAGCGCCCGCACGCATTTTTCTTCCAATAGAAATTTCCATCATTAAAAGCGGAATACCCATTACAAGCATTGCAATTAAATATACAAGCAAGAATGCACCACCGCCGTGTTTTGCCGCAAGTCCCGGAAAACGCCAAGCGTTACCCAAACCGACCGCAGAACCAACCGCCGCTAAAATAAAGGTAGCATTAGAACCCCAAGTTGAACGTTCCTTTGTTGCCATAAATAATTCTCCTAATTCTCTGTTTTTACAGTTTTCTTTTTTTCTCTAAACTCACATACTTTTTTGCGGACAATTAAATCGTCATAGGTTTTCTTAAAAGTAATTCTTCCCGAAAACTTATTTCCGCATTTACACTGAAAATTTGCCCAAAACCAACGGTTTGAATATTTCCATGCGGAAACACGTTCGGCTTTTTTACCGCACTCTTCACAACTGAATTCAAGTTTGCTTTTATCTATATTACTGTCTTTCAAATTGGATATTGTATAGGGTTTATAACGCAGGCGTTTAAAAAATTCGGGATTGGAAGTATCCCTTATAAGTGTCTCGAACCGCTCTTTGTTGTAACACTTTTTTAAAAGATATGCACTTACAAGACTGTCATCTTTAGCGGTATGAAAATCAATATCGTCGGTCCGAATTTCGAAAAATTCCGCCGCCGCTTCAAGCGACACCTGATTTTTAGACTCATACCCTAAAATCCGCATTTCGCCCTGAACAAACTTTTGTAAATCAAGGTATTTTTCAATTTTAAAGTGCTTATTATGTAAGATGTTATCCTCGTTTTCCAAAATTGTGTAAAGGTCGGAATTGCTCCAAGTCATTGTAACGGTGTCTTCCCCTACCCAATTATTATACTGCTCTACCGCATCTTCAAAGGGTGTTCCGTGCATCATAATATCGGTACTTATTCCCGTAAGTTGCGAAAATCTGCCGGTCACCCTTTTTGAGATACTTGATTTAACCGTAACCTCAAAACAGTCGGTCACCTTGAAACTTTCGTTTAGTTTAACCGCCCCTATTTGAAGTATTTGGTTTATAAACCGCCTTTGTTTTGGGAAATATGTGCTGTCCCATTCCAAGTCAAGAATAATATAGTTCATTATTTTCTCTTCGATTCGTATTTCATTCTTTCTTCTTTATTTAAAATGCGCTTGCGAAGACGGATATTGTTCGGTGTAATTTCCACAAGTTCGTCGTTCTTAATAAATTCCAAAGACTGTTCCAAACTTAATTTAGAATGAGGAACAAGTCTTAAAGCATCGTCCGAACCCGAAGCACGTGTATTGGTCATTTGCTTTTTCTTGCAAACGTTACAAACAATATCTTCGTTTTTCGGGTTTTCACCTACAATCATACCCTCGTAAACCGGTGTGCCGGGTCCTATAAACAACCGTCCTCGGCTTTGGGTATTAAAAAGTCCGTAACCGGTGGATTCGCCTGTTTCGTGGGCAATAATAGAACCGGTTAATCTTTGTTCAATATCGCCTTTGTATTCCTCATAACTGTTAAACACGTGGTTCATAATTCCGTTGCCGTTAGTATCGGTCAAGAACTGTGAACGGTAACCTAAAAGTCCCCGTGCGGGAATTAAAAATTCAAGGTGGCAGGTGCCGCCCTCACGTGTACCCATATTGCGAAGTTCGGCTTTTCTTGTGCCGAGACGTTCCATAACAGGGCCTACGTATTCTTCGGGTACTTCTATCATCAAAAGTTCTATCGGCTCTAACAAATTACCGTTTTCGTCCCTTTTGTAAATAACTTCGGGCGGTGAAACCTGAAATTCGTATCCTTGTCTTCTCATAGTTTCAATCAGTATGGAAAGATGTAATTCTCCTCGTCCCGAAACCTTGAAAGTATCTGCCGAGTCGGTTTCCTCAACACGTAAACTTACATTGGTCATAACCTCTTTAAAAAGGCGGTCACGAAGATTGCGTGAAGTGACAAACTTACCGTCCTGCCCCGCAAATGGCGAGTTGTTTACAATAAAGTTCATAGAAAGGGTGGGTTCGTCTATCTTAACAAAGGGTAACGGCTCAATACAGTCAACAGCGCAGGCAGTTTCACCTATTTCAAGGTTTGCCAGACCCGCAACCTGAATAATATCCCCCACTTTTGCGGTTTCTTCTTCGTATCTTTTAAGTCCCCTGTACATAAACAGTTTTGCGATTTTAAGGTTGTTGGAACTGCCGTCTTTATGGCAAAGTGCAACGCTTTGTCCAGATTTCACCTGTCCCCTTACAACCCGTCCGACGCCTATTCTGCCTAAATATTCGTCATATTCAATGTTTGTAAACAAAATTTGAAGCGGTGCTTCCAAATCCCCCTCGGGCGGGTCAATTTCGTTTACAATAGCGTCAAACAACGGTTTCATATCTTCGCCCTTAACATCGGGTGAATAACTTGCGTAACCGTCCCTTCCCGAAGCGAAAATAACGGGAAATTCAATTTGGTCTTCGTCTGCACCAAGTTCAATAAACAAATCAAGCACTTCGTCCACCACTTCGTGAGGACGTGCCATAGGACGGTCGATTTTATTTACAACAACCACCGCTTTTTTGCCTAATGCCAATGCCTTTTTAAGCACAAACCGTGTTTGCGGCATACAACCCTCAAATGCGTCAACAAGCAAAAGCACGCCGTCAACCATCTGCAAAATACGTTCAACCTCACCGCCAAAATCTGCGTGACCGGGAGTATCTACAATGTTTATTTTAACATCGCCGTAAAAAACGCTGGTATTTTTTGAAAGAATGGTAATTCCGCGTTCTCTTTCCAAATCGTTAGAGTCCATAACCCTTTCGTCTACCGCTTCGTTAGCACGGAATGTACCGCTTTGTTTTAAAAGTTGGTCAACAAGTGTTGTTTTACCGTGGTCAACGTGAGCAATTATTGCAACATTTCTTAAATTTTCAATCTTTGCCATAACAATACTTCCCTTTATACATCTTTAACCTTAATATTATAATATATTTGTCCGATTTTGTCAAACGAAATAAGCGACAAAAAAAGATGGTATTTTCGGCAGAAATGAGTTATAATTAAGTTGGACATAAATTTCTTTTAAAGGAGCGGTTTTATGTATAAACTTTTGAAAATTGACCCGTATCTTAAAGATTATGAAAAAGACATAAATTTAAGAATGGACTCTTACAAACGCAAAAGACAAGAATTGTTAAAAGACTGTTCGGGTATTTCCGCCTTTGCAAACGGGTATAAGTACTTCGGTTTTCACAGAACGAAAACCGGTTGGGTTTACCGTGAATGGGCACCCGCAGCCGAAGAAATGTACTTAACCGGCGACTTTAACGATTGGAATTTAACCTCCCACCCTTTAAAGAAATTAGAAAACGGCATTTTTGAAATTGAACTTAAAGGAAGAAATGCACTTAAAGAGGGGCAAAAAATTCAAGCGGTTATAATACACGGCGGCGAAACACTGCGCCGTATTCCGCTTTATGCAACCCGTGTTGTGCAAGACCCGGTAACACATCTTTGGTGTGCCGAAATTGAGGAAACCCTTAAACGTTATGACTGGACGGTTAAGGACTTTGTGCCGCCCAAAACCCCTTTAATTTACGAGTGTCACATCGGTATGGCACAGGATAAGTATGACATTGGCACATACGATGAATTTAGGGAAAACATTTTACCCAGAATTAAAAATTTGGGTTATAACACCATTCAAATTATGGCGATTATGGAACACCCCTACTACGGCTCATTCGGTTACCAAGTATCCAACTTTTTTGCCGCTTCTTCCCGCTACGGCAAAAGTCAAGACCTTAAAAAACTTATTGATACCGCCCACCAAATGGGTATTGCGGTACTTTTGGACGTTGTTCATTCCCACGCAGTTAAAAACACAAACGAAGGTCTTAACTGCTTTGACGGTACGGAATATCAATTTTTCCATAAGGGCGCAAAGGGCGACCATTCGGCTTGGGGTACTAAACTTTTTAACTACGGCAAAAACGAAGTTATACACTTCCTTTTGTCCAACCTCAAATATTGGATGGAAGTTTTCAAGTTTGACGGTTTCCGTTTTGACGGTGTTACCTCTATGCTTTACCACGACCACGGACTTGGAAGTGCCTTTAGCAATTACGGTATGTATTTTTCAATGAATACCGATATTGAGGCAATAACCTATTTGCAGTTGGCAAACGAACTTATACACAAAATCAATCCAAACGCCATTACGGTTGCCGAAGATATGTCGGGTATGCCCGGTATGTGTATTCCGATTAAAGACGGCGGAATTGGTTTTGATTTTCGGCTTTCTATGGGTGTGCCCGATCTTTGGATAAAACTGCTTAAAGAGTACAAGGACGAAGATTGGGATATACCGAAAATTTGGTACGAACTTATAGGCAGAAGACCGAAAGAAAAGAACATAGGTTATGCCGAATCCCACGACCAAGCGCTTGTGGGTGATAAAACGATTATGTTCCGCTTGTGTGACGCCGAAATGTATACAGGTATGAGCAAATTATACGGTAGCAGTATGACGGTGGACAGAGGTATTGCGCTTCATAAAATGATTCGGCTTTTAACCTCCTCGGTTGCGGGTGAAGGTTACCTTAACTTTATGGGTAACGAGTTCGGACACCCCGAATGGATTGACTTCCCGCGTGAGGGCAACGGTTGGAGTTATCACTATTGCAGAAGACAGTGGAACCTTGTTGATGACGAAAATTTGCGTTATTGCGACCTTAACCGTTTTGACAAAGCGATGATAGATTTACTTAAAACCGAGGATATTTTAAATAAACCCACCGTAAATAAGTGGCTTCATAATGACGATAAAATTATTATCTACACTAAAGGCGATACTTGTTTTGCCTTTAACTTTAACCCGGGGAAAAGTTTTGACGGTTACTTTATCCCCGTAGACCAAATCGGGGATTATGAGGTAATTCTTTCAAGTGATGACGGTGCTTTCGGCGGTTTTGACCGCATTGACAAAACATTTACCTATAAAGCCGAAACTACACCTCACGGTTGGGTTGGCTTTAAGTGCTATTTACCGTCTAGAACTGCTGTTGTATTTAAAAAATGTCAAAAATAAATTCTTGCCATAGTATATACTGTAAAATAATATTTTGGAGTGTATACTATGCAAAACAATTTCCCCTCGCCGATAGTTTCCGAAAAGGATTTAACGGTGTATGAAAATTATTTAAACAAAGACTCTAAACCCGCTGTTAAACCCCTTAACCGCACCTTTGTACCCGAAACACTCACTAACCCGATATTTTTACCCGCTTACCTTAAAAACCACATAGGCAAACTTGTGAAAATTGAGTCCCTTGTGGGGGACTGTTTACAGGCAAGAATAGGTACTCTTTTGGAAGTGGGTGCAGATTTTGCGGTTATTAAACTAAACGGCAGTTGCCAAACTTTGATAATAGAAGGCAAGGGAATTAAATTTATTACCGTTATCCACGATAATGATTTTAAAAAGGTTAATTATTATTAAAAACGCTAAAAAAGAAGTTATAGCCGAAAGGTTATAACTTCTTTTAATATACCGTCAAACTGCTTTTTAACAACCGAAGACTTTAAGTGATTTAACTTCAATTTTTCCTTCGGGATAACTTGCGGTTATTTTAACATTTCCCTTGCCTATTTTAACCTGCCTTTTAAAGGAAACTGTTTCCCCGCTTGTTCCGTTTACGGTTAAGGACACTAAAAATTCTCCGTTTGCGTAAAGAGTTAAAGTGTTTTGTGAAAGTTCCGAAGCATTTGATACAATATCAACCACAACATCATAATCTGCGTTTTCAGCCACTTCAAACTCCAAAGCCGAATGTAGGTCAAAATCCGTAGTGCTGATTATTTCTTTATCGCAAATGTTTGTTTTAGTATCATCGGCTGAAATATCCGAAAATCTTTCAAAAGCATTTGAATTCATTAAATAACGACAGATATTCATAGCATTTCTTTGGGCATCGGCACGCTTTATTTTGCCCGATTTAAGGTCGGCTAAAATGCTGTTGAATGAGAAATCGTCTGTTTCGGGATGCACCATATAAATATCGTTTTGTGCGGTTACCATCGGTTCAAAATTAAGTGCGGTAGATTCCGATGTTCTTCCCCAAACACTAAACTCTTTTTCGGTTTTTGCCCACCAGTCAGACATTACAAATCCGTCATAACCCCAGTCTTCACGTAAAACAGTTGTGGTTAGATCATAGTTTCCGGAACCCCAATATCCGTTTACAGGATTATATGAAGTCATAATTGCTTTGCAAACATTTTGTTTGACCACAATTTCAAAGGGTTTTAAATAAATTTCCCTTAACGCTCTTTCGGAAACCACGCTATTAACATTATGTCTGTTCTTTTCCTGATTGTTACAACAAAAATGCTTTATTACGCACGTATTGCCGGATTTTGCTATTCCTTTGCAGATTGCCAAAGCAATATTACCGGAAATTAACGGATCTTCCGCAAAATATTCAAAGTTTCTGCCGTTTAAAGGATGGCGATGGATGTTCATACCGGGACCTAATAATGTATCTATTTTATAAGCATAAAGTTCCATACCCATATATGTATGCAATTCTTCAACCAATTCATCATTCCAAGTACAGGCAAGCATTGTTCCGCTTGGAATTGATGTTGCCTGCCAACACGAAGCCACGTGTATTCCGGAAGGTCCGTCACTTCCGCAGGCAATAGGTATTCCTAAATTTTTCAAACTTTCAGTAAGTCCGCCAAAGGCACAACCTGTTCCGGCAGTAACCTTTGGACTGTTCATACCCTCACCCATAGAAATACAAGCCAAATCATAATCGGTAAGTTGGGCAATAAACTCTTCCATAGAGTTTTTACCGTTTTTAACGTCACACAATTTAATGCCTCTATCACCCGTAAACGGAATTTCGTTTATATTTGCTCTTCTTTCGGTTTTTTCAATAGTTCCGGTAACCTTTTCTTTTGAAAGTTCAAAACTTTCCCCGTTTAAAATAGGTTTAATTCTTTCAAAAGTTTTCTGCGGTGCCATTGCTTTACTGCACTTTTCTATAACGGTGTCTTGTTCTATTACGTATTCAAAACATTTATAATCGGTAACTGCATTTGAACTTACAAAGAATTTATAAGTTCCCTTTTCCAGTACAAAAGAGGATTCAAAACCGGTTACACCTGTATCGTCAAACGATGAAGCATTCTTAAACGGAAAATCAATTTTAACCGTTTCTTCTTCGCCTTTAAGTAACGTATCCGTCTTTTTATACCCTACCAAAACACGTTCGGGTTTGCCGAGTTTGCCCTGCGGTGCGCTGCAATAAATTTGTACAACCTCTTTGCCGCTGTAATTACCGGTATTTTTAACCTTTAAAGAAATTGTTGCATTTAGATTATCAACTTTAAAATCAAAATCGGAATAACTAAAGGTGGTATATGACAAACCAAAACCGAAAGGATACATAACTTTTTGTTTCGCAAAGGTATTAAAATATCTGTATCCTACATAAATATCCTCACTGTAAATATTATCTTGGTCACCTCCGAAATTTTCCGAAGAAGAGTAATCTTTAAGATTATATGCTATTGTATCGGTTAATTTACCCGAAGGTGTAACATCACCCGAAAGTAAATCGCCGACGGCATTTCCGCCCTCTTGACCGCCGTGCCAAATGTAAAGCACCGCATCGGGATTGTATTCCTCCACCCACTTCATATCAATAATATTGCTGACATTAAGAAGTACAATGACCTTGCTAAAAGAGTTTCTAACCTTTAAAAGCATATCTCTTTCGGTTTCTGTTAACAAATAGCAACCCTCGTCATCGTTGTTATCTTTGTCCTCGCCTGAAAGTCTTCCTATTATCACAATAGCGGCATCGGATTCGTCCGCAGCATCGTTTACCGTTTTATCGTCAAGTTTCATTTCAACCTGACAAGGCGGTTCGGTTGCCCAACCGTTACCGTTATCAAACGGGTTTTCTTCTACCCATTTTTTATAAATGTTTAAAAGCTTTCGGTTAATGTTAATTCCCGAATTTTCAAGTCCGTTTATAACATCTGCTACATAAGGGGCATTTACACCGCCGCCCGAACCTGTTCCTGACTTTAAGTAGTTAATTTGTATTCTTCCGAAAACCGAAACATTACTGCCCTTTGCAAGCGGTAATACATTGTTACTGTTTTTAAGTAAAACAACGCCCTCACCCGCAGATTTACGGCAACAAGCGTTAAAGGGCTCTCCTATCGGTTTTTCCGGAAGTGCTTTAAGTTCATATCCAAAAACTTTTTTACTCATTTTATAACCTCACTGAAAAATTTATTAATACACTTAAATATTAACCTTTATAGGAATAAATGTCAATAAAAATTCCCAAAAGTCAAACTTTTGGGAATTCTACTATTTATTTATTTCCTTAATATCATAAGGTGTGGTTTGATAAACAAAATAGTTAAGCCAGTTTGAAAAAAGCAAATTTGCGTGTGAACGCCAGGTTACAATCGGCTCGTTTTCGGGATTATCTTCGGGGAAATAGTTTTTAGGAATTTCAATGGGTTTACCCTCGTTTAAGTCCCTGAAATACTCGTTGGCTAAAGTATTAGCGTCATATTCCGAATGGCCTGTAATAAAAATCTGCTTACCCTCGGCAGTGGACATTGCGTAAACCCCTGCCTCGTCAGACGAAGCCAAAATTTTTAAACCGTCGCAACTTTTTACATCTTCTATGTCAACCGTAGTGTGTCTTGAATGGGGTGCCATAAAAACATCGTCAAACCCACGGAAAAGGATAGAATTTTTATAATTCACCTTATGCGGGAATATACCGAACATTTTTTTGTCCAACGTTTTTTTGTTTATGCCGAAATGGTAGTAAAGCCCTGCCTGTGCGCCCCAACAAATGTGAAGTGTGCTGTGAACGTGGGTCTTTGACCATTCCATAACGGTGCAAAGTTCTTCCCAATAGGAAACTTCCTCAAAATCCATAAGTTCAACCGGTGCGCCGGTTATTATCATACCGTCAAATGTTTGGTCTTTAACATCGTCAAAGGTTTTGTAAAAGGCGAGCAAATGTTCGGCAGAGGTGTTTTTGGATTTATGGCTTTTGGTATGGATTAGTTCCAAATCCACCTGCAAAGGCGAGTTACCTAAAAGACGTGACAACTGTGTTTCGGTTTCGATTTTTTTAGGCATTAAATTTAAAAGCAGTATTTTTAAAGGACGGATATCCTGTGTTATGGCTCTTGTTTCGGTCATAACAAATATATTTTCGTCATTAAGCGTTTTTACTGCGGGTAAATCGTTTGGAATTTTAATTGGCATTTTGTTTTACCTTTTCTTAAATTTTACTGAGTGCCTGTTTAATGTCGTTTATTAAATCTTCGGCATCTTCAATACCGCAAGAAAATCTTATTAAATCGGGTGTAATTCCTGCCGCCGCAAGTTCTTCGTCATTCATCTGGCGGTGTGTTGCGCTTGCAGGGTGCAAACAACAGGTGCGTGCATCTGCCACGTGGGTTGCAATGGAGGCAACTTTCAGTTCTTTCATAAACGCTTCGGCTGCGCTTCTTCCGCCCTTAACACCGAAACTTACAACACCGCAACCGCCGTTTGGCATATATTTTTTCGCTAATTCGTAGTTTTCGTCGCCCTCAAGATGGGGATATTTAACCCAGGTAATTCTATCGTCCGATTTAAGAAACTCTGCAACTTTTAAAGCATTTTCGCAGTGTTTTTTAATTCTAAGGTGTAAACTTTCAAGTCCCAAATTTAAAACATAAGCCGTTTGCGCCTGTTGGCAACAACCGAAATCACGCATAAGTTGAACGGTGGCTTTGGTAATATATGCACCCTCAATTCCGAAACGCTCGGTATAGGTTACACCGTGATAACTTTCGTCGGGTGTGCAAAGTCCGGGGTATTTATCGGGGTAACGGGTCCAGTCAAACCTGCCCGAATCCACAATACAACCGCCTACCGCACTTGCGTGACCGTCCATATATTTAGTGGTAGAGTGGGTTACAATATCCGCACCCCACTCGAAAGGACGGCAGTTTATCGGTGTTGCAAAAGTATTATCCACAATAAGCGGAACACCGTGTTTGTGTGCCATATTTGCAAATCTTTCAATGTCAAGCACATTTAAAGCGGGGTTTGCAATAGTTTCGCCGAAAACCGCTTTGGTGTTGGGTTTAAACGCCGCTTCAAACTCCTCGTCCGAACAGTTGGGGGAAATAAAGGTAAAATCAATACCCATACGTTTCATAGTAACCGCAAACAGATTATATGTTCCGCCGTAAATTGTGGAAGAAGCAACAATATGGTCACCGCAACCGGCTATATTGAAAACAGCAAAGAAAGATGCTGACTGACCGGATGACGTGAGCATTGCGGCAGAACCGCCCTCCATTTCGCAAATTTTGGCGGCAACCAAATCGCAAGTTGGGTTTTGAAGACGGGAATAAAAATAACCCGATGCCTCTAAATCAAAGAGTTTTCCCATATCTTCACTTGTGTTATATTTAAAGGTTGTGCTTTGATAAATAGGTATTTGGCGTGGTTCGCCGTTTTTGGGGGTATAACCGCCCTGCACACATTTAGTGCCCATTTTAAAATTGCTCATTTGTTACACTCCAATTTAAAAACTTTTTTAGCGTTACTATTAAGTATACACCTATTTTCGTTTTCGTCAAGTCCAAGTGATAAAAATGCCTCAATTTCCCTTTTTGGCGACCACATAGGATAGTCTGTTCCGAACAAAACTTTCTCTGCCCCGTATTTTCTTATAAGTTCCTTGGCTTTTTTTGTTCCGATAAACGGAAAAGAGGAAGAACAGTCTACATAAAAATTAGGCAAACTGTTAAGTTGTTCGGTGGCTTCTTCCCAAATTGAATACCCGCCCAAATGAGCGCCCACAATGGTAAGCGAAGTATAAATTTCCAAAATCGGCAAAAGTCGGTTAGGGTTGGAAAAATCGTACCTACTGTCCCCCGTGTGCATTAAAATGGGGATATTTTGCTCTTCGCAAAGTTCGTAAATTTTAAGGCAACGGTAATCGTCTATTTTAAATTTTTGAATATCGGGATGAAGTTTAACCCCGTGCAGGCCCAATTCCGTAAGGTGTTTAATATCCCCTTTAATATCCTCGCTGTCGGGGTGAAGTGTTCCTATTCCGGTCATAATACCATGTGAATTTTCAACTTCTTTTGCTATAAAATCGTTGATACTTCTAACCTGTTTCGGAGTAGTAGCAACCGACTGAACAATAAAATGGTCAATCCCCGCAGCCAAACCCTCCTCCATCAGGTTTGCCACCGTACCTCGGCAAGAGGATTTTACACCGTAAAAATTATCGGTTCCTGCAACGGCACGGTCAACGATTTTTTCGGGATATATATGGCAGTGTGCGTCAATAGTAAAAATATTGTTTATCATTCTAAGCCCAACCTCTTTGCGGCGTCCTCACGCATTTTGTATTTCAAAATTTTTCCTGCCGCATTCATCGGGAAAGCGTCTACAAATTCAATGTAACGGGGTACTTTATGGCGTGCCATATGTGAGGCAATATATTCTTTCATTTCTTCTTCGGTCATACTTTCGCCCTTTTTAAGAATAATTTGTGCCATAATTTCTTCGCCGTAGTTTTTATCCGGCACACCGATTACCTGAACGTCGCTTACCTTTGAGCAGGTATAAATAAATTCTTCAATTTCTTTGGGATAAATATTTTCACCGCCGCGGATTATCATATCTTTAAGACGGCCTGTTATACGGTAGTTGCCGCTCTCGTCCCTGCAAGCAAGGTCGCCTGTGTGCAGCCAACCGTCTTTATCAATTGCCTCTGCCGTGGCTTTGGGCATTTTGTAATAACCTTTCATAATGTTATATCCCCGTGCCACAAATTCGCCGTTTACACCGTCGGGGCAGTCCTCACCTGTTTCGGGGTCTACAATTTTACATTCAACATTAGCGAAAGCACTGCCTACCGTTTCGGTTCTAACTTCCAGCGAATCAAAATAACTGCTCATTGTGCATCCGGGCGATGCCTCGGTTTGACCGTAAACCGAAACTATTTCTTTCATATTCATATCCACGGTGGCACGTTTCATAAGGTCGGCAGGGCAGTTTGCACCCGCCATTATACCTACACGGATATGTGAAAAGTCGGTTTTGGCAAAATCCGGGTGGGACATCATAGCGATAAACATTGTCGGAACGCCGTTAAACGCCGTAATTCTTTCGGCATTGATACAAGCCAAAGCCGATTTGGGCGAAAAATACGGAAGGGGGCAAATTGTAGCGCCGTGTGTCATAGAAGCCGTCATAGAAAGCACCATACCGAAACAATGGAACATAGGTACTTGAATCATCATACGGTCGGCGGTGGAAAGTTCCATTCGGTCGCCTATATATTTGCCGTTGTTGACAACATTGTAATGGGTAAGCATAACCCCTTTCGGGAAACCTGTTGTACCCGATGTATACTGCATATTGCAAACATCGTCCTTATCAACGGCGGCAGCCATACGCTGTACTTCCGAAAGCGGTACTTCCGAAGCACGTTCTACCGCACCGTTCCAGGTAAGGCAACCTTTTTGCTTAAAACCAACCGTAATTACATTACGCATAAACGGCAGGCGTTTTGCGTGCAAAGGTGTTCCCGGATTTGTAGTTTCAAGTTCGGGACAGAGTTCGGCAATAATTTCGCCGTAGTTACAGTCCTTTGAACCCTCGGTCATAATTAAAGTATGTGTGTCCGACTGGCGGAGCAAATATTCAACTTCGTGAATTTTATAAGCGGTATTAACCGTAACAAGCACCGCACCTAATTTAACCGTTGCCCAAAACGCAATATACCATTGCGGTACGTTAGATGCCCAAACGGCAACGTGAGTTCCTGCTTTAACCCCCAAAGCAATTAAACTTCTTGCAAAGGTGTCAACATCGTCACGGAATTCGCTGTAAGTTCTTGTATAGTCAAGGGTTGTGTATTTAAAACAGTATTGGTCGGGAAATTCTTCTACCATACGGTCAAGCACTTGCGAGAAAGTGGCATCAATAAGACGGTCCTTTTCCCAAACATATTTACCTGTGTGCGCACGGTTGTAATAAAGCGAATTATCACTTTTTGAAGTATCCGCAAACTGTTTCATATAGTTTACAAACTGCGAGAATATGATTTCCATATCGTCAAGTTCTTCGCACCATTCGGGAACCCATTCAAGCGAAATAAACCCGTCAAAATTAACCGAGCGAAGCCCTAACATCATTTCGCTGATAGGCAGTTTACCCTCACCGATAATGCAGTATTCAATACCGTCATCGTTCATAACCGCATCCTTAATATGAACGTGCTTAATATATGCACCCAAATTTTTAATTGTGGTTTCGGGGTCTTCGTTTTTAATAAAATAGGGAGAATGCATATCCCAAAGTGCCGCAAGATTATCCGAGGCGAAACTATCAAGCATATCACGAAGTTTCGAAGTATCGCAAAAAATACCCGAAGTTTCAATTAAAAGCACTATTCCCTTTTGCTCGCAAAGGGGCAAAACTTCGGCAATAATACCGTAAACAAAGTCATAATTTTCGTCCCCGTATGCCTTTACCCTTACATAAGGAATGTGCAAATTACCCGCAATTTCCAAACAGGCGTTAATTTCCTTTATACTGTCTTCTTTAGCGGCAGTATCCGCCAAATTGCAAACCGTATCAATACACGGAATTTGCAGTTTCATTTCATAAAGTTTTCTTAAAGTTTTAGCGGCGGCATAATCGTGAAAAGCGCCGTCTTTATCGGTAAAAAGGCGGTTATGGATATTATGAAGTTCAATTCCCGAAAATTTCAAATCCTTTGCAATATCGCAAAAACCGTCAAAATCGTTATCGTGCCAACCTTTTGTGGAAAATGAAAGTTTCATCTATCTTACGCCTCCTCGTATACTATTTTGTTAACGGCATTTATGTATGCCTTAATACTTGCGCTTATAATATCGGTTGAAATACCGTTGCCCGAATAAAGTTTGCCCTCTTTTCTTAATTTAACAAGAGCGTTACCCATTGCCTCCTTACCCTGTGTTACAGAGTGAATTTGGAAATCGTCCAATTCAAAATGTGTGCCTGTAATTTGTTCAAGCGCCAGAAAAGCCGCATCAATAGGACCGTCACCAATGCTTATTCCCTGCAAGTTTTCACCGTTCTTTTGAAGTGTAATCTGTGCCGAAGAAGTAATAACATTACTGCTGTTTACAACATAATTCACCAACTTGTATGTGGGCGGAACCTGAAGTGCAACGGTTGCTACAATAGCGTCCAATTCGGTTAAAGTTACCTTTCTTTTGGAGGCAACACGCAAAAATTCTTCGTAAACCTTTGCACTGTCCTCTTCGGATAAATCGTAGCCCAATTTCATAACTGCCGACAAAACGGTGTCGCTGTCGTCATTTGCGTCTAATTCCATACCGTTTTCTTCCTGTGCGGTTAAAACGGCGGTTTTTTCGTTCTTCACATTGTCGGTAATCCAACCGATTTGCTTAATAATACGTCCCGATTCGGTAATTTTTATACCGCTTTCAATATTGCAACTGTTACCGCAGTTTTTAATAACCGAAGCAAATGTTTGGAGCGGAATATCGCTTCCGCCAACCGAAGTTTTAATAATATTTGCTCCGTTTTTAATTGCAATAACGGCATCGGCTACTGCCAAACCGTTTTTATTGTCACACATAATGCCGATTTCGCCGTCGGTTTTAAGTTCCTTTATAAATTCACCGAAACTGTCCGGCAGCATTTCTGCCGCAGTATCGCAAAGGGTTACAATTTTAGCACCGGCAGAGTAAGCGATAGTGATAACCTCTTTCAAAAAATCGGTTTCGGCTCTTGTAGCGTCTACCGCACAAAATTCAACGTCCGAACATTTTTCGCTTGCATAACCAACAAGTTCCTTAATATATTCAAGCATTTTAGGTGCTTTTTTGTGGCAGGTATATTCCATTCCCACGGTAGATACCGGAAGTTCAATGCGAATACGGGGCTTTTTTGCCGTATTAAGTGCATTTACGGCATTGTCTATCCCCTCTTTTGAAAAACCGCCTGCAACCGATAAAACGGCATCTTTTACAAATGATGCCACGGTGCGCACCAAAAGAGTGTCCCTTTTAATATTATCAATTTCACCTATTTCAACCGTATCAACCTTTAGTTTTTCAAGTTGACGTGCAATTTCAATTTTCTCTTTAAAAGAAAATGTACGGTCATCTCTGCATAAAGTTCTGTCAAAAATTTCGATTTTCATAAAACTACCTCTCATAAAAAAATAAAACCCCGAGATTGCATAACGCAATCTCAGGGACGAATTACAAATTCGCGGTACCACCCTGCTTGCCGTATAACACGGCCGCTTTGAAGACTCCAACAAGTCCTTTGCTATGATAACGGTGCATGCCGTAACGGCTTACTGAAAGTTCTGCCGTTCTGCTCGGGAATGAGACTTAACTTAAACCTATGTATCGGACTTGCACCAACCGCCGACTCTCTTAACAATCGGAAAAAGCAATAATTCCTTCATCGCATTTCAAAATATAAAAGGATTATACCACCTAAAAAACGCTTTGTCAAGCATTTTCTTTGGCTTTGTTAAGTTTTTCAATACACTCGTTGCAAACGGTGTAACCCATATAAGGCACACTATCGGCAAGCGAATGGCAAAAAACGCAATTCGGCTGATATTTCTTTAAAACCACCAAGTCATCATCGGTATAAATTTCAAAAGAGTCCTTATCGTTTTCAATCTTCAAACGCTCACGAATTTCTTTGGGTATTACAACCCTGCCCATTTTATCTACCGGTCTTATTACTCCTGTCGGTTTCATAAAATCACCTCTTTTTGCATTATACAATAAATACCATAAAATGTCAACAGAAAGGTTTTTTAGCGGTTTTATTGCAACTTATTTGTTATACAGTTTAAATTCCTTTACGTTTTTCAGTTCATCTAAAATAAATTCATAAACTTCCTGTTTTAACGGTTGGGATAAATTACGCATGGCAATAACGGCAAATTTTTCGTAAACGTCCTGTGCTACAATCATTCCCACCCCGTCAATATCCGCTTTAAATTCTTTAATATCTTTTATTTCCTTTTTCGGCATATCTTCGCCGTACAAAAGTTTTAACGCATCTACTTTAAATATTTCGGCCAATTTTAAAAGTGTTTCGCAGGTTATGTTGCCCATTCGCTCCATTTGTGAATATGTACTGGTTTTCATACCAAGCATTCCTGCAACGTCCGCCTGACTTAAAAACAATTCTTTTCTGTATTTTTTCACCCTTTGGTTTATTGTTTCCATATAAAAACTCCTTAAAATTAAAAAAGTGCGCAACCGAAGTCACGCACCGAAAAACACATAACTCCGCTTG
>CAMFZK010000006.1 GCA_946006915.1 uncultured Clostridia bacterium | reverse complement strand
CCCGCCGCAAAGCGGTAATTAAGTTTCAGTTTGGCAAGCAGATTAAATTCGTCCTCAATAGAAAAAGCAATATCCGAACAGTTGATTCTGCCGAGCGATATTCCCGCTTCGGCTTTTTCTTCGTTAAAGTATTTAAGGTAGTCGATAAGATTTTCGGATTTGGTTTGACCGAATGAACCGTCATTTTGCTTTGCGGTAATAAAGGAAGTGATTTTCCAACCGCCTTTATCGGCGGCGGCAACAAAGGTAGGCCACAAAATGTCACGGCAAAACTGCTCGGTTGTCATTCCGTAAACCTCTTCCATTTTCTTTTTATTTTCATTTGTTAAGTCGGGAAAACCGGTAATCGAAAGGTTTTGTGCGTTTACCACCGAATAAAGCGAATATTCTTCTGTTTCGTAAAGCATAGCGTCAAGCAGTCCGAGCGCACATGATTTCATATAGTCGCCGTTTACCGCAAAAACCGAACCCGAACCCATATTACTCCGCCAAATAATTGCGGGTAAATCTTCGTTATTAACACCTTTTTCCGCCTTTTCACCGTCAGTAATAAACCCTGCCATATAGGTTTTTGTGCGGGAAGAAACATCATACCACGGCACTGTGTCTTTAATATCGACAATTTTGCTATCCATCTTAGTTTCAAAAGAATAATGGGTTTCTCCGCCTAACAAAAAACCGGCGTAAAGGCGTATTTCTTTAAGTTTTACCGTTTCACCTCGAAGGCGCTGAATACCAAGTAAATTTTGCAATTCATAAGAAGAATTAACGGTTTTGTAAGACGGCAAACGGTAAAAAATCACAATACCGCCGTTTGTTACATAATTTTTAAGAATTTCGGTGTACTCTTCGGTATTATCTTGTAAAAGAAGACCGTCTGCCAGTAAAAAAGTGTTTCGGTTATATTCCGTGTTTACCGCATCATAAAGGTTTGTAACTTGGGTAAAGGTTTTTTTTCGGTAGTCTGCCCACTCTTTTATGCCATCTATGTAGCCGTTGTCCTGTGTTCCGAAAAACAAAACCCCGCCGTTTTGTCCGTTTATGTTTGGCTGTATTTTTGCAACAGGTTCGACAGTTGCCGAATGGTTTACATCATAATCGTTATAATATTCCTTCAAAACAACCGAAGAAAGGAAAATAGCCAGCACTACCGCAATAATAGTAAGCATCATTAAAAGATTTCGTTTTGAAAGCACGTCTATTCCCCTTTTTTAAAAATTTTTTCAGTCTTTAATTTGAGTCATTCGTATGAGTTCAAGCGTTTTATTATCAACGGCTATTGAAGATGATTTCAGTTGTTCTAAAACTTCAAAAAATTCATCTTTGCGGCTTGTTTCAAAATAAAGTTTTAACCTTAAAGTATAGGCAGTCAGCGTAGCGGGATAATCTTCATAAAAACGGTTGCCCCATAACTGCGCCTCGTTGTATTTTTTAAGTTCGGTAAGTCTTGCGATTACCGATTCATAACAATCGGGTGTCATTCTGTGTTTGGCATTATCATAAATCAATTCGCAAAGTTGTTCCATCTGCTGTGTGTAATCCGTTTGTTCAATTGGGGTAAACACCTTTTGCTTTATTATATGGTTAATATAGCGAATAAGTTTTAAAACACGGGTTTGACATTCCTCGTCCTTTAAATCGCCCTCATTTATTCTTTTAAGTGTTTTTCTTACGTTATCCCTAAAGGTGTCCATCTTGCTTTGCAAGAATGAAGCGGCGTAATGTGCAACTTCGGAATCGTCACTGTCAAGCGCCAGGGCTATTGCAGAAAAGGATTCGTCTGTATCGCCAAGCAGTACGTTAAGCATATTTGCACGTTTTTTTTCCTTGTCGGATACGAGTATTGCTTCACCTACCGAAACTATATTGCGTTCTCGGTTTTCGTCCGCTTTTACACGTGCAGTATGCCGTTTTTTGCTGAACTCAACGTCAGATAAGTCCCTTCTTCCTAATTTTATAAAACGGTACTTTAAATACGAAGACAGGAAATATGCAATTCCCACTATCGGGCAAAGAAGCATAATAGCAGTATTCATCAGATATTGCTTTCTGTTATCGGTATCCTTTTTGTATAAAACATTCCAAATAAGATACACCGCCGCAAAAACCGCATTAAGCAAAACAAGGGTTAAAAATATTATTCCGCCGTATGTCATAGTTCGGTTTCCTCGGTTAATTCGGTAACTATTCCGCTTTGCATTAGCCGTTCTTTAAGGTTAATGTATTCCGATTCAGAAGAACCCGAAAGCAAAATATACCTTTCCCCATTCTTTCCGCAACCTATACAGTCAAACGGATGCAGTTGCTTTGAAATTATATCTGCCGTATTTTCATTGTCGGTTTCAGAGGAAATTACCTTTAAAATATTATAATCGGTCATATATTTTTTCTTGGCTTCTCGGTATTCGGCAACAAGTTTTAAAAACGGCTCGTATTTAAGTGTTTTGCCGCCGTCGGTTAAGCGTTCCGCCGCTTGAAGTTCAAGATATCCCGCCGCACGGTTTGCCGCTTTTTTGATAAGACGGCAAAGCACGATTAAACGGTTAGACTCGTCAATGGTCATTCTCTCAAACGGAATACTCCAGAGCATTATTAGAAGACCGGGTTTGCTTTCACCCGAAGGACAGTATGCCATCATAGGATAATTTGAGTCCATATTTCGGTTTAAATAAACAATATTTTTTGAAATTGCGTCATAAATCGGTTGTATTTGCGGCAAATTCACCTTATGCCCCATTGTTCTGGCTTTTTCGGAAGTGTATCCAAACAACCGTGCGTTATTATCGCTGTCTATAAGGTAAACCGAAACGTCATTACAGTCAGTTACGTTTCTTATAAGGGTGAGAGCTCTAAACAAAACGTTTATCGGGTGGTCTTCGCCCAGCTGCTCTATCATATCGTAAACCGTGCCAAGCGAATAGTCATAGTTTACAACCTGTGTTATAAGACCTTCTTTAACACGCAGGTTACTGTCGTTAATGTCGGTAATATCGGTCACACGCTCCGCCAAAAACTCAACCTCTTGCTCTTTTTCTTCCTTTAAAAAGTTAATTCGGTCTTTCATAAAGCCGACAACAAGACCCACAATAAAAATTTCCGCTATCCAAACGTATGTATTATAGTCCGTAACCACGGCAATACCCGTTTTTCCGTACATCTGCCTGAAAATATATCCCGCCGTTGCAAGTACACCTGAAAAGGTTGCCTGCCTTTGCCCGTGAACCACTGCAAATATAAGGACATATATCAAATAAAAGTCAATTTTAGAAAAATACAAACTTTCGGTTGCCCTGTTATTAAGCATAAAAAATGGAATAAACAAAACAAGGTTTTCAAAGTACGGAAACCACGCACCCAGCAATTTTATTACTTTGTAATAAATTCTTCGCCATATACTAAGTCCGGGGTGTTCGCTATCCAAAAAACGTCCGCTGTGCCTTTTCATAAATTTAACGGTTTTTTGCACGATTTCTTCGGGGGTGTACTTAACTTTAAATCCAAATTCTTCACTAAACCTACTGCCCGAAAGTATAACAAAATTTTGTTCTTCTAATGTGTTGTCAATTTTTTCAGTTTCTTTTTCAAATGCTTTATCTATGGCGTTTGCCATTTGGTCTTCGGAATATTTTTGAGTGGAAGAAATATTATAAACACCGTATTTATGATTTTCACATAAAACCACCTTATAAATACCTTCAACCGCATCACCCGCATAGGTAAGACCGTAAGCGTAATTCTTTTTATAGGTAATTGTTCCGTTTCTGAAAGCGTCCAAACACTTTTTCTCTAAAATGCCCTTTTCCGCCTCGCTCTTATTTTGCGGAATATCGTAAAGACAGTCAATTCTTAAAACAACCACATCTCTTTTAAGCCGCTCACAGTAAAATTTGCAACTTTCTTCACCCTGCAAAATAGCGGTAGCACCAATACCCGACGGAACGGGTGTTACGTTTTCGGAAACCGGAAGAACATAGGAACTGCCGTAAACTTCGGCAGAAGAAAGGTAAATAAGCCGTCCCTTGTTAAGTGCCGACCAAGACAGCAAGACATTTTGAAGTCCGGCAATAAATTCAACTGCGCCTGTTTTTGAGTTTCTTTCTACGAAATTACCGTCAAAAGCGCCTAAAATTATAGTAACATCGGGATTAACACTGCGGAAAACCTCCTCTACCGAAGAAGCAGAGTATGGGAAATCATACCGTTCGAATACGTGTTCAAACCGTTCGGACGGATTTCTGTTTCCCGTAAGGACAAAAACTCGATGTCCTTCCTTATAAAGTTTTAAAGAAAGTTTCCTCATCATAGGCGAACTACCGCCTACAAGCATTACATCCATAATTTACTCCATCTTTTTTATTGGCGCTTATAAGTTATATCCGTAATTTATTGCAAAATTATAAAGCGAATAAACATTTTGCTCGATATAATAACATACAAAATTGTCATTCTCATAATATACTTTAAATTCATTAGGATAAAGTTTTTCAAATTCCTTTGCCCAATAATACATTCTTGACATTGTAATAGACCGTCGCGGCCCGCTATATGCCGATATACCCGAATTTTCGGGCAGTTCTTTTAACGCCTGCTCTTGTGATACTTCGGGGATGATACCGCCGTATCCGTTAGCGTAATTAAGCGGTTTCTTTTCAATATAGAAGTATACCTTTTCGGTAGGAATTGTAACCTCTTTTGTGCGGTTCCAGTTTTCCATATCCTCAAGAAATTCTATTGTTTCGGTATGCCGTCCGTATTTTTCAATCATACGCAGTTCATCATTAGCGGAAACAATAGTCCATTTATCGTTAAGACCCTTATTATCCTTTAAAATATTTGTAGTGCAAAGTATTGCCTCGTTCATTTCAAGTCCGCCGCCGCCAAACTCGCTCTTTAAAAGGTCAAACCTTACACCGCAAACAATAACTGCGGTTAAAATAGTTATTCCGATTGTTTGCTGCACTATTTTTAAACGGCCTAAAAGCAGAATATTAACCGCACCGTCCAGCGCCATAACAAGAATAACGGGTATAATGTAAGCAAAATAAATACAAACACGGTATGGTTCCATAAGCATTGGCCAACCCAAATCACCGCTTACAAGTATTAGTCCCAAAATAATTTCTGCTGCAAGGAACGAAAGAATACCCATTCCCATTTGCGGTTCTAAAATATATCTGCAAAAAACGCCTATACCCAACGCCGCAAAAAAAGCGTACAAAAACCATTTCATATCCGGCAATGAAAACGCCGTTTGAGCCGAACCCCAAATAATTGTGTCTTTATATTTCCACCCAACACTAATAATCAAAAGCAATGGAATTGCGGTATAAACCTGATACCTTGCTTTGTTAAATGTAGAATACATGGGAACTCTTTTATTCTGAAAAGAAATTTTTCCGCTTTTAATTCCACGTACTACAAGCAAAATTCCGCCCACGGTAACGGCAATAACGCCGATACAAATAATTCTGAAAATAAGTACCGTATAATCTTTAAGCCCTATAATACCCATAGCCCAGTACATAGAGCCCTGCAAAGATTTTCCGGTAAGCAAAGCCGCCGCCATAGGCAAAAAAGCCAACAGTATGCTAACAATACCCGAAAGCATAACTCTGCCGAAATATTCTTTTCTAAAAAGCAAATAACCGTATCCCAACGCAATTCCAATGCAGATAATACCCGCAATTATAGTATCGTAAAAGTGGGAAGCAAGGGTAAGCGAAAAACTTAAAGCAAAGCCCAATAAATACCAGGTGGAAGTGCATTTAATAAGATTAAATCCCCCGTCTAGTTCCGCTTTTCTTGTTTTAAAAAATTTAAGTAAGAAAAATGCCGATGGCAAAATATATAACATTCCGAATTCTTGAGGTAATGTTGCACCGTACCGCAAATATGAAATACCCACAAAATACTTAGCGCCTACAAAAAAGAAAGCGGCTATATACGGAATAAACCTGTTTTTACATACGCTCTTAAGGAATGCAAGCAACATAAGTACAATAAAAACATACTGCACAAGCCAAAAAAGCCGCAAGGTAACATACACGGGAATACCCAAAATTTCTGCAAGGTAGTAAAGCATACAGTGCATACCCATAGGATAAATTCCATCTATGTATATGTTGTTATCAATAAGTCCGTTTATCCAGTAGTTATGCACGGGAATGTCCGATGCACCGTAACCCCACCTGTAGAGTATTCCGTTACCGCATATTTTCCATATAAGCAAAGCCAAAAGCACAATAAACGGAAAATCTAAAAAATTTTCTTTAATAAGACGTAGAATATTACGCCAAACCAACCGCAAAAATACCTTTATTTCCCGCCATCTGTGCCTTAAAAAGGTTTTAAAACCAATTTTCCTTGAATTATAGTGTCTAAGTTCCGCCGCAATGTATTTTAAATATGCCACTGGGGTTAGGCGGTATATTTTTACTATTGCAAACCCTGCGGGAACAAGTGTGAAAAGTAAAAGTGTTATTCTGTATGAAATATGTAAAAGTTCTAAAACCTGAACCAAATTTATAATATAAAAATTGCCTACGGTGAAATAAATTAAAAACCGTTCCGCCGCCGAAAAACTTTTTACATAACGATAAAAAACAAGAGCAGGAATACCAACCGTAAATACAAAGTATCCGATAAAAAGTTCTAAAAACTGTATTACGTTTAACGAAGTCATAGACATCGGATGGCATCCTTCTCTCTTATTTGATTATCTTTTGTTTTTGTGGGGCAAAACCGCTACCGATTAAAAAACCGTAAAACCGCAAGCAAAATTCGGCGCAATTTTAAATTGCCTGTCCATATTTTTAAATATATCCTGTACCACAGTGCCGTTCTTTTAATAAACTTACCGTTTACCCAAAACTTTTCTGCCACGGCAATAATTTCCTGACCTTTAACATATTCGGGATTGTTATAGCGGTGGTCGCCCAAAAGCAAATATGTATCTTTTTCCTTACCTATTATTCTGTGAAGTACAAGTGTTCCGTCATTTTTCTTATAAAGGACAACGTCTCCTTTTTCTAAACGCTTTTCGCCTATTGTCGTAAGCCAAACAAGGGATTTCCCCTGCTTTAAAAGGGGTAGCATACTTGTTCCGCTTATTGGTGCAAGTACATAGCCGACTTCCTTTAAACATCGTTCTATATTACATTCATTTTTCATTTCACAAGCATATTGCAAGAATCAAGTTCATTAAGAAACTTGTCCAAATCCTCTGCCACTTCCTCCGGCTGTTTGCCGTATTCTTCCGCCAAAGCCGCCGCAAGGGTTTGCCTGTTGGTATCTTTCGCCAGCAGTTTGCAAACAAATTCTCCCGTGTGGTTAAGCGTTATCATACCGTTAAAACCAATATCCCTGTCCGGCGGAGGAACAAGCACGGCATTGCCGTGAACCTTTCTTAAAATATAATCATCTATAAGGCGCATTTTGCGAATCCCCTGTCGGTTATTGTCAGTTAATCTCTACCGTGGTAGTAGTAACGTCCAAATATTCATTAAGTGAATTAGCCGCATTATCGGCTAATACTTCGTTGACGCCGCTATCGGTTAAAATGCGGTCACTGTCATCAAATCTGTAAATTATGGCTTTAGGCGGTTGGTAATCAAGTCCGTTTCTGTTCATAAAAATCACAATCCTTTCATCGCTTTATACGAAATATCCGCCGCTTCGCAGTCGTCTGTACAAATCATTTCAAACACCTTTACACGGCTTATAACCTTTTCTATCATATCAAACAAAAGGTTCATTTCCACGGCATTTTTAGGGCGGTAGGTGTTGTTAAGGAAAAGCGCTATTGCCTTTTCGTCTGTTACGGGGGTAATAACATTTTTGTCACCCCTATTTAAAAAGCATACCGCTTTAAGAGGTACAGCGCAGTTTACCTGCAAATTTGTTTTGCCCGCAAAAGGTGTGCCGTAAACGGTAACTTTGTCCTTTTGCGGAAAAATTACCGGCTTGTCATCATTCAAAATATAAGCGCCGTCAAATTTTCGGAGCCACCTTGCGGTGTGGGTGGATTTTCCCGTGCCGGACGGTGCGGAAAACAAATATGCTTCCCCGTTTACAACCACCGCCGAAGCGTGGAGGAAAAACCTTTCGTGCCGTATTATTTCACGGCAGAATACCGCACTTGAACAAATATATTCCCTGTCTTCCGGTGAACGGTTGCAAATCGCTTTGTAGAGTTTTTCGGTTTGTTCGGGGATAATTTGCATAACGGGATTGCCGTTTGATTTGTAATTTTCACTCTGCCTTGCAAGGCGGGGATACTGCGGATTCATTTCAATTTTTAATCCCGCAATTTCGTATATCATACCCGCCTCACCTCATTTTTAATGCAATATTTATTATCGGTGAATAAATACTATTTAAATATCCAACCCAATAATTTTTGAAGAATATCTTTGTATTTTGAATTCTTCTTATAATTATCTTTAGTTTGGTTTACAACACCGTTGGTTTCATTAACAACCTTTGCACCGCTTGTGTCGTTAAGCGTAATTTCAGCAGTAGCATTCGGAGCATAAATGTTATCTACAACAAATCCGTATGTTTTACCGCTTTCAAGTCCCGATACGTCCCAATAATAGGTAAGTGTAGCGTCTTGCATTAACTCTTGAATACTTCCCTTGTTATTCGTTACATTCTCACTGTCGGTCAGTATTTTTTTTGCGTCAACCGACAAGTTCAATCCTTTAGTACTGTCGCAAATCTTAACATAGGAGGTATTTTTAGGAACTTTTATTGTGATTTTTATAGTACTAATATTTTCGGCGTTATAAATTGTATACTTAAATCCCGTCGAGATTGTATTGCCGAGTTTGTCATCTCTGCCGTATTTTTTATTATTCTTAACCGTACCTGTGTCACTGTTTTTAAAAGCATCGGGGATAGTTACATTTTCACTTTCCGCAACAAAGGAAAGATACGCTTTGCTGTCCTCTTTAAACAATATTTCAAACCGTGCATAGTAGATTGTATTTTTATTTGCTTTTGTAACCGTGGGAGAATAAGTTTTGTTAGTTGTCAACTGCTTACCGTCCTTGTCATACCAACCAAGGAATTTTGCGTTTCTGGCGGGCGTTGCGGTTGAACTGACTGTGCATCCGTCAAAATTCTTTGCCGAATCAACCGAGACCTTACCACCAACCGTATCGGTCTTAAAGCTACCGTCTGCTTGCTTTGTCTGTGCAACAAATTTTGCGTAATATGCCGGTTTGAACCTTGCGTAATAGGTTGCATTACCTGTTGTGGTATAACTTAAAGTGTTATTTTGTGTAACAAAATTACCGTTTTCATCATACCAACCTAAAAATTTGTAATTGTCCTTATCCGTTGCGGTGGCACTAATCGACTTACCTCTTGCGTCGGTATAGGTATAACGGTCAATAATTCCTATGTTATTATCCGTGATTTCAACCCATTTGCCGTCAACTTCTATCTGGCGGATATAGGTTTGGGTAACACTGTTCGAAAATCTTGCGTAATAGGTGTTTACACCTTCTTTGGTTTCAATATAACTTATAGTATCCTGTGTTGTAACCAGATTACCGGCATTATCATACCAACCCTCAAAGGTGTAACCCGTATTGGCTGTGGCTTTTGCCACTATAGTTTCGTCTGTTGCGGCGTGGTAAGATTTTCCGCCGTTTTTATTATATTCGGCGTTGTAATTTTTATCCGAGGTGTCGGTCACACTTGTTATTTCAACCGTTCCGCCTACATCGGAATTTTCGTAATTTAGGGCGTTATGCTCTTGCGGAATAAATGCCTGTAACCATCTCCATTGCGCCACCAAGGTAATACCCTGGTGGACATTGGCGTAAACTTTTTTTGCGCCGTTATTGCTCCAGGTTACGCCCGTAACCTCATCACCGTTCTTGTTTATAGTTTTTGTCAAATCTACCTTGCCGTTATAAATCTTAAAATACTGTTCTTTAGTATTTTCGCCCTCACCTGTCTTTAACTCATAATCACAGGCGATTGTATGATCGGCAGAAAGTATCATATTTCCCAATTGGTCTGCGTTTACCTGTTTATCCGACGGCACATTTTCAACAGTGTCTCCGGTAAGCAGCCAACCCATAAATTTCCAACCGTCTTTTCCATCCGGCGCCTCTGCCGCATAAGAAACATAAGGAGAAATAAATGTGCTTGAAGTCCCCGCTTCTGTATCCGGAACGTCTGCGGCGGGCTTAAAACTGTAAACATTAGCGGCTTCGTCTGTATTATATTTCCTTTCTACTACATAATCTTTACCGCCGTTGGGGTCGTAGGTAATGGTAGGACTCTTGATAAATACAAAGTGCAGGTCGGTTGGCGAAGTTACGTTATCCAGATAATAGGTATAAATGATATCACCGTCCGTATTGGTGGATTTTATCCATTTACCCTTTTTCTCCTCATTTGTTAAATTACCGGTATCTTCAATTTCGTTTCCTGCCAACTTCAAAAAAGTAGTTTGCGGCTTTCCGTTTTTGTCCAGTACGGTAGAATATACGCCGACAAATTCACAACCTTCAGCTGCGTCTTTACTTTTGATAACCGCCTGAATTTTAAGTTGTTCTCCGTCGGTTACGTATGTTACCAACTTGCTGCCTATGGTAATCTGGTGTCCGCTATCCGCCCCTGTACCCTCGGTTGTTCCGTTACTTCCGCCTATAACTGCGCTGCCGTGTACGGTAGTACTGCCTGAAAGCGGATGATAAAGTTGGAAGTTGATATTATCAAGGAAGTTACCGTAGGTTTTGGCATTTCCGCTTCCTGCCGAAGAACCTTCATAACCTACCGATACAAAACCGAATACCGTTTCAGTTTGACCTGCGGGAACGGTATAAAGATAATACTTGCTTAAATCTACATTTGTATTGCCCGTGTCTGTAGAACTTCCCGCCGAGCCCTCGGCATTGGATCCGTAGGAGTTCCAAGGGTTAGTTCCGCTTGTCGCCTTACTGCTCGCCATAATCCAGATATGCCATTCTTCGGTATAAATGGTACTTGGTGTTAAACTAAAAGCGTTATTTCCCGCATTATCTTTAAAAGCACCGCTTGCGGCAAACTTTTTACTGTAAACAGTGTACTGCTTCGGAGTTTTCCCCGACTTAATCGTGTTAATTTCCTCGCTGATTGCGTTATTCTTTTTGGGGTCTTTAAGCCAGTCAACCATCTGCATAAACTGATCTCGCCCATCTTTACTGGGCTTTGAAGGGTCAACGCTCTGCTTGGGACCGATAACCAACGCCATTATATCCTTTCCGTTACGCGCGCCGTGATCCAAGCCCCATTCATAAACGCTTGACGGGGATGTTTTAACATTCTGGTAAAGGGTGCTTTCCTCGTCCGCATTAAGTTCGGCGGCATAATCTCCGTCAGAAGGCGTTACGGTTACACCCGGAATATATGTTCCTGTATTTGTTTTTAAAAGTTCAATTTTCCCTTGGAATGCCGTTGTGTTCCAATAGGGAACACTGCCCTGATCAGGCTGTGAATAATTGCCGGTAAATGTCGGTCCGTCTTCAAAACTACCGTTTTGCAGTTTAGTTTCACCGGCAGATGTATTATCCGCCGCATAAGCAATTCCTGCGCACGCAACCGCAATAAGCAAAACCCTTGCTATAACTCCACGGATTTTTTCTGTGTTTATTGTCTTTTTATTCCCGTCTTTCATTGAAGGCCTCTCCTTTCGGGAAAAATATATCTTTTTCGTATTATTAACAATTAAAACGTTTAAAATATTAACGCAAAATATTCATTTTATTATATCATAAAAGCCCTTAAAATTCAAGCGAAACGAAGTATTATTTTTACTTTCATATAAAGGCGTTAAAAACTAAAAACAGTGTGGCTGGATTTTATACATTTTTACCCATATAAAGCAATATTCCAATATTTTTTTATTCCAAAAATAAAAAAACAGGTTGCAATTTTCCTTTTAAAAAAATTGCAACCTGGCAAGCATAACAAATAAAACTTTGCCTTAGCCCCATAGCTTTGTGTCCCTATCTTTCGATAAGTTTACTGAGTATAATTTTTATCCTATTTATTATATTCAGTAATTGGTAAAATGTCAAGCGTTTTAGAAACTCAAGGAGTATTTTTATATATTAGTCTGTTTATCGTACCATTTCTGTTTATTGCTGTACATACGTTCATCTGCCTTGGTGAGGAGTTCATTTCTTGAAATACCGGGAAACTCTGACGACAGTGCATATCCGCAGGCAAAATATATGGGATATCTGGCACCCGAACTGTTATAATCTTCTACCGCTCTGTGTATATCAAGGTTGTATTGCTCCATCTTTTGGAAGTCGGCATTTCTTATAACAACGGCAAATTCATCACCGCCCCAGCGGCATACAAATTCACCCGAATCAAAAGTGTTCCGCAAAATTTCGGAAAATTTCACTATCATCTTATCGCCCGCTTTGTGACCGTAGGTATCATTAGTATGCTTAAGACCGTTTAAGTCCAACATCATAACCCCTATGGGTTCGCTTTCGGGGATTTTTTCCTTTATATACTCGTCCCAACGGGCTTTGTTATATAACTTTGTTTTCACGTCTACATATGCCTTTTTGTTTATATTTAAAATTTTTTCCGTAAAGAGATACAGTGTATAAATTATAAACGCAACCGTTGTGAATATAAGCCCCGAAGAAGTACCCTTAAAATAAAAATAAACCAAATCTGTAATACAGCACAATATAAGCAGAATAATAAATATATTTGTGTTGATTTCTTTTTTTCTTTTGCGAATATTGTATAAGAAAATAACAACCAATACCGCAATATCCGCAATAATCATTATATGGCACACCGGAAGAGTTTCGCGCAGGTCTGCAATACCCGTTATCTGACCTATAAAAGCGGCAAACGCTACGAAAGAGTTTGCAATAGCAGTAATCCTTAACAGGATATGGCATTTGCCGGTATGCCGTTCATCCACAAACAACAGCAGCGGAATCGGCATTATAAACAGTGCTGCCAAGGTAATATACCCTAATGCAGCGGTGGATTTTTCAAAAATTACGGGCGAAAAACGGGTATCAGTAATCCTCCAAATTCCCACAAGCAGGGAAAAAATTCCAAAATACAACATATCGAAGGATGATGTACGCTTGTTTGCTATAAAGCAGAGTTGTACGATAATAAGCAGTATTCCCATTATAATACACAGCGAGGAAAGTATTATCTGGGGCAAATCCGTCTTTAATCTTTGCATAAAAACAGCGTATCTTGAGCCGATTTCAAACGCTACTCCCCTATTTAGTACGCTTTTATAAACAGGGGTTACGGTTACGGTAACCGTTCTGCCAACGTCCGACCGGTAAAGCGGAACCACAACCCAGTTACTGCTCGGAGAATTTCCTATACCGGCATTATCCCCCGCCGTAAGTCGGTAAATCAACTCACCGTCTAATCGAACCTCGGCATAACTATGTACAATATAAAACATCAGGCAACTTTCGCTGTTATCCATATCCCCGATTTCAAAACGGTATTCCTTACGCACGCCTATGGGGGCTGACTCATCCTTGATTTCTTGTTCCGTATAATTATTCACCGTTTTATATGAAGCGATATTGCGGTCACTGTAAACAGTATTGTTTTTAAACGCTGTCATATAAACCGTGAAAGCAACAAACAGCAGGGTTGTCGCAAAATATGCCGCAAGCGTAATACTTTTTAGATTGAATTGTGATTTTTGCTTCATTTAAACACCCCCAACCGGAATTAAATATCCCGTTTATTATACCACCTTCAAATCTTAACTTCAAGTTAAATAATTCTTACTACTCAATATTCTAAATAACCTTAGTCGCTTGACGATAGTATTTCGATATATTCGCGATTAAGCTTATCAATATAACTTTATTGCCAATCGGTTAGTTTTACTTTGAAAAGTTTCCAATCTTCTTCCGATATTTCTTTTAACATTGTTCTTCCCCTATTAAGATAGCATTAAAAATCCTGTTTGTATTTTACACTTTAATTAGTGGTACTTTTAATAAAAGTCAATATAATTTATATGCAATTTTCGAGTGTCATTACAGTGGTTCGACTCGTCTATGTATTGATTTTTTAACGATTTTAATAACACTCGGGAACATCAAGGGAGGTTGGCGTTAACTTAAAACAAGGTTACAACGGTGACCTTACCTCTAAACAGGCAGGTTCTATCGGCGGACAGATGGTTAAGAATATCTGTCCTGTACGGCATATGAATTTCACTCGCCACTACCGCTGGGTAAACGACCACGAGAAGAAGTTTACATATAGCTTTAGGTTGGTGGTGTAAAAAAATAACGGTAACTTTCCCTATGGCGTTTCTTATGAAAACATTTGCGCCGAGGTTATGGGTACTAAACAGAAAAATCAGCTTCGGAAACTTATCGGGTTTAAGTTCGCCCGTCATCCAAGTATCAATCTGCCCGAAGAGCGCTTGACGGCTATCGAAAATCACTTGCAGAACAGAGTCAGAAAACTATTAGCACTTCCTATCATCTAGAAATAATTGTAGCAAAACAGCAGTTTGTAAAAATACAGACTGCTGTTTTTTCTTTCAAGATCAACGGTATGCACCCGTTTGGGGACAGACCGTTGTTTTATGGGAATGATTTTTTATTAGTGTCGGTTTATTATGACTATGATTTACGCTTTGCAATGATAATATGATACTCATTTGCCAATGACAGTCATAGATTATTTTTAGATTAATAGAAGATTAATTTAAGACAAAACTGTCGTTTCGATATGATTATATGCCTTTCATTTTGAAATGAGTGACAGATTTACCTTTAGATATGCTTAGATTTTTCTCCCTCTTATCGATCTCAAAATGATAATAATATCCTTGTCATAAAAAACTGAAAATGTATCGCTCAAATGTGTCACAAATAAATGAAAATAATTTCAAATTTTGAGCGATACTTTTTGGCTCAAAATGAGAGTGATTTCGAAAGGAAAATCTCTTGCAAAAAAACTCTCAAAACTCTTGTCATTTCAAAATAAAAGTCAATCTCTATAGATTTTTCCCTATTGAGCATTAGAAAGCGAGAATCATCGTTAGATGGAATGTACTTTGAAAAAGTGTACTGCAGAGGGTCTTTTTTATACCTTTTTAGTCCTTTTCAGGTACGATTTTATACTTTAGCAATAATTACCCTATAAGGGGCAAGCGGAAATGCACAAATGTTGTTTTCCATATTTTTTCCTTGATTGTTAAAAAATATAATTCCGGTTTTAACTCTTAACTCTGCTTTTAACTCCATAAAAGGTAACTCGGGTTTTAACTCTTTTGCAGGCATAACTAAAATAACCCTATGCCACATTTTAATTCGCTTTGTTTTGCTCCTCATAACTTTCTGACAAAGTAATGATACCCTTTATTTGAAGTTTTAATATTTTTATTCTGACAGCACTTATCTTCGAATAGGTGCTGTTAATGTTTACTTGAAACGCGAAAAAGAAATTTCCCATATTTTTAGTGGCCAAATAAATAAATGAAGGAGAAATTCAAATTGACTAAGCTCCCTCAAATTTTGACATACTAAAAAAGGAGGAAAGAAAATGCAAAACCTTGAGGCTAAACACGAAATTATGGCGGAAGAAATATGGCTGAAATACTATAATGAAGTTCTGTTTGAAAAGAAGCTCATTACGGTAGAGCAACGGGACAAAATGATTTTAGCAATTGAAAGCCGTTGCGACCGCAAACGCAAACAACAAAAAGCCATATAGTTTCTACGGGTGCAAACGCACCCAATTACATATTTTTCAAGATTTCGATATTAGAATAGCAAAAACCGACACTTCAAAACGAAATGCCGGTAGAATGATACAAGATAAATACTATTCGCTTTTTTCGAAAAGTTTAAATTCATTGTAAAGTCTTTGCCTATACTTTGCAGAATTAACGGTGTTTAAATTATCCAACTTGCGTTTGCGGGTTAGTACTAGAAACAAATAATTAAAAATCACCGCAACCCATGCAAACGGCAACAGTAATTTGCAGTTTTTAGCAAATTTATATTCCGTTTTCGCCTTTGAATTTATGCTTGACAAAAGTTGGCGGAAAGTCCCTTTATCGCTCACCTTGTGAGCCTCTCGGTCGGAGATATACTTAATCTGCCCGTATCGGTCTTTATCTTTAAATCCAAAATTACCGCCGTTCATAATATCGGCAATAATATTGTCTATTAAACTCTCCTCTGCCTCGCCTGCCCATTGTTTTTTATCTATACCTAAATACCTCTCGCAACAAAGGGTCAATAACTGTGCAAACCGCCACAGTCCCATTTCTTTGAGCGGAATTTCAAACAAATTTACAAATTCATCATCTGAAAAACTATTCGCAAAAACCGCCCAGTCGCATAAATGACGAAGTCCCACTCCCTCACTCGTTAAATGGCCTGCCGTGTGCAAAAGCAAAACAATTCCGTGATGAAAATCACTTGGAACCCGGCGCTTTCCGTTTGCAACAGTTATTTCTTTGGTATTATCTAAAATATTACCAATATATCTTTCAAAAATATCAGCCAAAGAATCGGGTATACCGTTAATAACAAAATGCACTTCACAAATTGATAATGTGCCGCTAATCTCACGCTTATATCCAATATGACCATCTTCTTTGAAAATATCATCATTCGTAGTGTAACCGAGCTTTTGCAATAGTATATTCACTTTTTCGGTATCACGTCGGTTTATTAAAACATCCACATCGCCCATGGTTCTAAGAGCTGTCTCTTATACACATCTGACGCTGCCGACGATACTCCTTGTG
>CAMFZK010000005.1 GCA_946006915.1 uncultured Clostridia bacterium | reverse complement strand
ATATGTCAAGTATTGACTTTTTGACAATTATACAATATTATTATATTTGTAGAAAATCGGCTAAATATACTGCCGTTCCAATTGGAGGAGAAAATTTTGGAAAATTCAAAGAAAAGTATGGAAACAATAGTAAGTTTGGCTAAAGGACGCGGATTTATTTATCCCGGCAGCGAAATTTACGGAGGACTTGCAAACTCTTGGGATTACGGCCCTTTGGGTGTTGAACTTAAAAACAACATAAAAAAAGCGTGGTGGAAAAAGTTTGTTCAAGAATGTCCTTATAACGTAGGACTTGACAGCGCTATTATTATGAACCCCGAAACTTGGGTGGCTTCGGGTCATTTAGGCGGATTTTCCGACCCGCTTATGGACTGCAAAAACTGTAAAACCCGCCACCGTGCCGATAAACTTATAGAAGAATATGTAGCAGAAAACGGCCTTTCGGACAATCCCGCCGCTATGAGCGACGCCGAAATGTCCGAATACATTAAAGAACATAATATCTGCTGTCCTGACTGCGGTTCAAACGATTTTACAGATATCAGAAAGTTTAACCTTATGTTTAAAACTTTCCAAGGTGTTACAGAGGACAGTACCTCTACTTTATATCTACGTCCCGAAACCGCACAGGGTATTTTTGTAAACTTTAAAAACATTGCACGCACCACAAGAAAGAAAGTTCCTTTCGGTGTTGCGCAAATCGGTAAATCTTTCCGTAACGAAATTACCCCCGGCAACTTCATTTTCCGTACACGTGAATTTGAACAAATGGAACTTGAATTTTTCTGCAAACCGGGAACCGACCTTGAATGGTTTAACTTCTGGCGCGGATACTGCCGTGATTGGCTTTTGAATTTAGGTATGGATAAGGACAGTTTACGTCTTCGTGACCACGATAAAGACGAACTTTGTTTCTATTCCAAAGCCACTACCGACTTTGAATTTATGTTCCCGTTCGGTTGGGGTGAATTATGGGGTGTTGCGGACCGTACCGATTACGACTTAACCCAACACGCAGAACATTCGGGTCAGCCGATGGAATATTTCGACCCCGAAACCAACGAAAAATATGTACCTTATGTAATTGAACCCTCGCTCGGTGCTGACCGTGTGCTGCTTGCTTTCCTTTGCAACGCTTATGACGAAGAGCAAGACGATAAGGGCGATACCCGTGTAGTACTTCGCCTGCACCCCGCTTTAGCCCCCTTTAAAGCAGCGGTTTTACCTCTTTCCAAAAAATTATCGGAAAAAGCAACCGAAGTATTTGAAAGTTTAAGTGCCGACTATATGTTGGATTTTGACGATGCCGGCTCTATTGGTAAACGTTACCGCCGTCAGGACGAGATTGGTACTCCTATTTGTATTACCTACGATTTTGATTCGGTTGAAGACAACTGCGTTACCGTTCGTGACCGTGACACTATGGAACAAAAACGTATTCCGATAAGCGAACTTAAAGAATATATAGCACAGTCAATCAAATTCTGATTATTGAGGTAATTTTATGACTTCTACTCAAATACTTATGATGGTAGCAGAACTGTTAGGCGGACTTGCTTTCTTCCTTTACGGTATGACTATGCTTTCGGGCGGTCTTGAAAAACTTACCGGCGGTTCGCTTGAACAGACACTTAAAAAAGTTACCAGAAATCCTTTTTTAAGTTTCTTCCTCGGTGCGGGAATTACTATTGCAATACAGTCTTCGTCGGCAATGACCGTAATGCTTGTAGGCCTTGTAAACTCGGGTATTTTGGCATTTGGCGATACTTTTGGCATAATAATGGGTTCAAACGTAGGAACAACCCTTACCGCTTGGATGGTAAGTCTTACGGGTATCAGCGGTGATAACTTCTTTTTAACCCTTTTAAAGCCAATGACCTTCTCTCCCCTTTTAGCTTTTGCAGGTATCATAATGCGTATGCTTTCAAAGCAGGAAAAGAGAAAAAACATCGGTCTTGTACTAATTGGATTTGCCATTCTTATGGCAGGTATGGACTTTATGAGCAGTTCTATGAGTGCCATTCAGGAAATGAAAAGTTTCCAAAGTTTGCTCATGGCTTTTCAAAGTCCCATTACCGCACTTTTAATCTCCACCGTATTCACGGGCATTATTCAGTCTTCTGCCGCCACGGTAGGTATTGTGCAAGCGTTAGCGCTTACGGGAAGTATTACCTACGAAATGGCAATACCGCTTGTACTTGGTGCTAATATCGGTACTTGTATTACCGCTTTCCTTTCAAGTTTCGGTACAAACAAAAACGCAAAACGTGTTGTTGCGCTTCACATTTATATTAAAATAATCGGTTCTTTCCTTTGCATACTTGCAATTTACGGTTTAAAGGTTTCTTCTTTAGGTGTATCACTCCTTACCTCTACCGTTTCAATGGTAGGCGTTGCGGTTATTCACACTCTGTTTAATATTGTAAACACGGTTGTTTTACTGCCCTTTAAAAAGCCGATTATGAAGTTGTGCGAATTTACAATTAAAAGCAGCGAAGAAAAAAGCCACACCGTTTTCTTGGACGAGCGTTTGTTTAACAACACCGCACTTGCCGTTTCGGAATGTCACCGTCTTACCACCGAAATGGCGGAACATGCCAGAACTTCGCTTTTAAAATCTATCGATTTAATTTCGGAATACAACGAAGAAACTGCGTTATATATACGTGAAAAAGAGGAACTTATTGATAAGTATGAGGACAAGTTAGGAACATATCTTGTACGACTTAGCAACAATTCGCTATCAGACAGTGTTTCCCACGCTATTGCCCGTATGCTTCACAGTATAGGTGACTTTGAGCGTATAGGCGACCACGCGCTGAATATTTGCAAGGTTGCCGAAGAAATGCACACAAAAAACATTCAGTTTTCGGAAGTTGCAAAGAACGAAATTTCGGTTATTAACAATGCCGTTACCGAAATCTTGAATATGACGGTTGATTCGTATATTAAAGATGACAGCGAATCTGCGGTGCATATTGAACCGCTTGAACAGGTTATTGACAAACTTATTAAGCAACTTAAATCACACCATATCACCCGCTTGCAAAACGGCGAATGTACCATTGAACTCGGGTTTGTTTTTTCGGATTTGCTTACAAATTACGAACGTGTTTCCGACCATTGCTCAAATATTGCCGTTTACACTATGCAGTTGCCTTCTGATATGCTTGATGCACATAAATATCTTAATAAGATTAAATCTTCTTCTAACAGTACATTTGTGGAAGATTATGAACTCTTTAAAGCAAAATATAGATTATAATATTTTCATTTAAGTATGCAACACAGCCACCTTTACGCAAGGTGGCTGTGTTTGTTTATCTTATCTGCAATTTTTTTAATTTGCATTAGAATAATCTACCGCACTTTCACATTCAAGTTTTAAAATTCTTCGGTCTGCATTTTTAATTTTTTCTTCTATAACCGGAAGCCGTAAAGCAAGATTACTGTATGATTCCATTCTTTTTTCAAGTTGTTCCAAACGGTAATTAACAAGTTTTCCGCCGGCAATAATACCGCCGGCAGTACCAACAAGTGTTCCCAAAAAGGAAATAGAAGCGACTATTACCGTATTATCCATTTGTATTCACCGCTTTTATAATATTTTCCCTTTGGGTTTTATAAGGGTATTCATTTGAAAAAAGCGAGGAATAGGAAAAATAGACATATCCTTCTACCGTTTGGTCTTTTTTACAAATTTCCACCTGTCGGCTTATAATATCAAAATTGTTTTCCCATTCGTCACGGTCTTCTTCCAATTCGGGAACACCTTTGTAACAACCTAAACCTATACAAAGCCCTACATTACTGTTTTTTACCGCTTTTTTCCAAGTTTCAAGCATATTCTGGAACCTGAATTCCTCTTGCGGATACGAAAAACCGAAATAAATCTGCGGAATAATAACATCAACATATTCCCCGTTTATCCATTCCGCAACATCGGCATATAGATTATTGTAATTCTTATCTAATGAAGCCATTGGACTTACCGAAAAAATGACGTTACTGTTTTTATATTTAATAGCGTCATAACAGCCGCTAATAAGTAAGTTTACATTATTTCTTCGCCAATCTTCCAAACTCAAGGGGTTTTGGTTGTTTTCACTGTAATTTTTATAGGAAATTTCATCAAACGAAGTTTCGGTTGTGGGGTAAAAATAATCGTCAAAGTGGATTCCGTCTACATCGTAATTTTCTAAAATTTCCTTTATTTCGTTTATAACAAGGTTTCTTACTTCCGGTTCGGCAGGGTTTAGGTATATTCCGCCGCTTACACAAACATTTTTATCGTTTTCGGGTATTTGGTCACTAAGCCAAATATATGCGGGACTGTCGGTATCAAGGGTGTTGATATCGGTAGTTGAAGTCGAAACTCTGTAAGGATTTATCCAAGCGTGAACCTTGATATTTTCGGCTTTTAAGGTTTTTGTTATGTATTCCAAAACATCATAATCATACCCGTCAAGTGCTTTCATTTTAGGAAAATATTTTGATGGGTACAAGGAATCGCAAAATGCACGGACGTGGAGATAGACATTTTCAATTTCCAGTTCCTTTAGGTTGAATAAAACTTGCGAAAATTCGTTTTTAAAACCGTTTTCACTCAAAAGCATACTGTTAATTTCGCTGTAAGAAATCCAAACACCGCTTTGCGCACTCCCGCTGTTTCCTATGTCTTTGACTTTAGGGGCAGTGCAACCGACAAGACAAAAAATCAGCGCTATTACAATACAAATCTTTTTCATAATTTTAACCTGTTTCCCTGTAAATTATTTCTAAATCTGCTACCGTCATTCCGCTTTTGGAATTAAGTGTTATGTAAACCGAATTAGCACCGTTAACGTAAGGTGATAATTTAACCGATTTATATTCCCTACTGTTTAGTTCGTTTTCGGTCATTCTTAAATTAACATCGGCAATCTGTCTTGAGTTTACATAAATTCCTATATTCGCTTTAGACGCAAGTGAAAGGTAGATACTTTCGATTTTTTGTTTTTGTGAACCGGAAGAAAAATTTAATCGTTTTGTGGTAATACTGCTTTCAATCGGTAAATCGGATTTTACAACGTTTCCGTCGGAATCAAAGTCGATAAATTCATCGGTTTCGGCGTTTAACTGCGCAATATAAGAAACATTACCGTCATTTGTTGAACAAAGAAACCAAAAATTATTGTTAAACCAAAAACCGCCGTTAATTTTATAGTTTTCGGGAAATTCAAAATAATGCCACACGGCATTTTTACCTATAATTTCCGCCGTAAATGCTCTGTTTTTCCTGAAAATAATATATTTGTTACTTCCACCGCAGCCGAAATCGGGATACTTAAAAAACTCAAATTTTTTGCCCAAATTGTCCGAAATTTGAACTAATCCTCCCGAATCAAGCGATTTTAATAGATAAATTTTACGGTCTTTACCAAAAAATACAATATCATCATTTAAAACGGCGGTAAATTCCTTGCCGTAACATCCCACCTTATCGGTAATAATATTGCAGTAAAACTTGTCGTCATAAGTAAATATCTTGTCACTGTCGGCAAGTAATGAAATATCATTAATTTTATTTCCGTTTCTAAAGTTTAGGTAATAAATTCCGTCCTGTTTAAGCACTACAATGCGGTTATCCTTTACGGCGAAGTCAACAACTTCACTGTCGGCAGAGCCAACCTTAACCGAAGATTTTTGCGAAAAGTACAGCGGGTTGTCAAAATCGGCTTCATATACTTCGTTACCGCTTTCTCCGCCCGAAATAATTATACGCGATTTATAGTTGCAAGCGCAAGTGGAATGTATAATTTTTTCCCGTCCTTTTTCTATTTCTTTTGTGGCGGTGATTTTAATGTTGTTTTCATTATAGATATCCATTAACGGAATAGGATAGTCTTTACCGTTTGAAAGAAAGTAAACCGTACCTTTTTCCCTATCAACCTGCATAGTAACCTCTACTCCGAAAAATGTTTGGCGGTTTTCTGTACTGTGTGCGCCCACCAGCCATTCCACGTAATCTACAAGGTTGTAGTAAATTCGGCAAATGACGCTTTCACTTGAAAGTTTCGGAAAAGGCAATCTAAAAGAATTGGAATACCCGTCCGAAGTAAAATATGCGTGAAATCTGCCGTTCAGCATATTGGGCGACTCCAATATTTTCGGCGAATTAAAGTTCACCTGATTATTTCCCTTTGGAATAGCATATTTGTTGCCCCTGCCGTTTATGTAAAGGGTTGGTATATAAAAATTATAAACCCTGTTCCATTCCTTAAAATCCTCACTTATTTCATAAATAGCATAAAACCTTTGGTCGTCGTAAAAATCGTTTTGGGTTGTAACCATTGCAAAAATGCCACCGCCGGTTTGCGGTTTTCCTGTGTAGAAAAGTATATTTATGGGCGTGTAAAATATTTCGCTTGTGGTTCTGAAAAACGAAAGTTTACCTGCGGGTAAAAAATTGCCGTTTTCGCCCACTAAAAAAACATTGCAGTAATATACATAATCTTCCACACAAATTTCACCGGTTGCAATACGCATATATTCCCCCGCAATATTAAGTCCCGTATTGTGAAGTTTATATTCATATTTGTAAAACGTATCGGTTTCTTCGGGTTTTATGTATTTTGCGGTATCAACCCTTGTTCCCGGTCTTGTTTTAATACTCCCGTCCCGAAACCAAACATTTTTGCAGTCGCTTAATTGATTGTCCTCTATATCCGAAGGCGATAATAAACAGTTAATACCGCCGTCAAGATTTTTCACCCTTAAAGTTTTGTAACTTGTCTTATTTAATAAATCGTATTTCATTTAATCAACCCCGTAACTTACCGTTGGCAAACTGTCTTGTATTTTTTGGGTTTCGCTTAAAACCGCCGCTCTTTTTGCATTGTATATTTGGGTGAATAATCTGTTTTTCTCTGTTTCTCCCTCGCTTAAGGATAACAACATTGCAGTACCGTAACAAAGCGCATCAATTTGCGGTTCGGTGGCATTTATCTCGTTTTCCAACGCTTTTACTGCAGGTATTTTTAAATCAAAACATATTTGGTTAATAATATCGGGCATACGTTCAAGCATAATCTGTTCCGAAAAACCGTCATCCACAGTATGGCGCTTTCCGCTTAAATTTAAAACCCTATTATAAATATCGTACCCTGTCATTTAATCACCCTCCGCAACTTGTTCAAGCAGTGAATTTTTGTCGGGAATACTGCCGTTCGGCAATCTTTCGATTAACTGTTCTTTGGTGATAATTCCTTTTTCAAAAAGGGTTATCAAGTTTTCAAAACATTCTCTTTCGCTATAAACCGTCCCGCCTGATACATTAACCTTTGTGTTGATAATAAGTTCACTGTATCTTGAAGCAGTAAACGGCATATACCATATTCCCTTTTGGTCGCAAATTTTTATTTTTCGGTCGGAATACTGTGTAATCCAAAAATCCGCCCAAATTCTTGCGGTTTCTTCAATAAATGCGTAAAAGCGGTTTTTAATTATTTGCAACGGCATTAAAGCGGCATCACGCATTGCAATAAGCGCAGTTGCGTTATCGGCTCTGCTGTCACCAAGTGCTACCTCGTTAGCACCGCTTTGGGTTAAGGTGTTGTTTATAAGTGAGTTTATGCTAACATCATAGTCCTCGTTAAATACAGGCGGTGTTACATATTTAACCGCACCCGCAACGTCTTCGTTACTGCCGAAAACCTTTATAATTTGTCCCGGTTCATTAGTTATTTTTTGAGTTACCGTGTCGCCGTTTACAAGCATTATAGGCATACCGGTTGTCATAGCCGACCAAACATTAGCCGTAATCATTCGGTTAATTGCAATTTGATTAGGTATTAAATAGGTAATTTCGCTTTCACCGTAAACCGAATTGTTTTTGCGTTCCCATTTAAAAATGTTGATTGGGTAACGTCTGAGACCCGTGTCAAAAACATCTCTTACTACTGCTCTTTCACATACCTTTATACATTTTATTGTATAATTTCCGTCCGGTTTATATTCCTTAAAAAACTTTGTAATAAGGTTTACTTTTCCCGATACGGCAGATTCTTCAATATTTCTTAAAACATTAGTATCAGCCCCGAAAATCCGTGCTTCCCTTAATACTTTTTCGGTTTCTGTAAGTGCTGAAATTATTATATAACTTTGTTTTTCAACCTCTTCACAGTAAACATCACCGAAATATACATCTTCAATATCAAGCACTTCGCAGGCAATATCCCCGCTTATTTTGCATTTTTTGCCCTCGTCGGCATAAAGCCCTGTTCTAATTTCCGAATCCCAATAGGTGTAAAGTACACCCGTACCCGTAACATAAGCGTTTCTTAAAATTTTATCCTGTAAACTTGCAAAGTTTACCCTTTCGGCAGTTGTGTCAAAATACATACCGAATGCTTTGGTTATAAGGTTAATTTCCGCCTGATTTAAAACGCCGTCGTAAAGTTTTGCGTTATCCCTTTGTGTAGTAATAGTGCTGTCGGTCGGTATTCCCTCTGCCGAAAAATCAACTCTTATGGGTGCATTTAGTATTTGGGACATTTTATAGTCGCCTATACGTTTTATTATGTTATGACGTACAAGCGGGCGGTCGTTACCGCATTTAGCACCGTACCATTGGTCGCCTATAAAAAAGCGTTCGTTAATACGGTTTTGTTCGTACATTCCTTTTTTGCCTAAAGATGACTTGTAATTAACCCCCGCCTGATATTCGCCGTAAACTTCTTTGTAATCCAAATTCATTGTGTTACCTCCTTATTGTAGAATGAGCCGAAAGACATCTAAAAACGCAATTTTAGGTCATAAGTTTTTAAATGCTTTGGCTGATTTAAAAGGGAGGTTTCCCTCCCCCTTAAATTCATTTTTAAGAAACCGTAACAGTTGCTATTTCGGATTTAATTCCTGCAATACCGTTTACAATTACCGATACATAGTAGTAATGCTTACCGGCTTTCAAATCTTCGGGCAAAGCATAGGTTGCAGAGTTTGCACCCTTAATCTTAACCCCACCTGTACCGTTTTCGTTCTCGGCTTTATACCACTGGTATGTAAGTTGACCTTCACTTTGTGCGGTAACCGAAATTGTTTCGTCAATAGCACCTTCAGTTACTTCAATGCTTTGAGGACCCGCTGTAATTACAACTTCGGGAGATACCCAAGCCCAAATAGCGTCAAGACCGCTTTTGTTTACAAATACATCGTAATAAATTCTGTAATCAAACTTGTAAGCATCGGCGTCTATATTCTGTTCGGGTGTGAATATACGCATATTTTCGGTTTTCTTAACAAGGTGCGCACCGGATTTCGGAGTTACAAGCATATAAATCTCACGTGATTTTTCGGCGGGTGTAAAGCCGTTTGCACCGAAAGTATAAGCGGTTTTCATTCTCTCGCTTACAACCGGAATAATTGCAACACCGTTAATGCTTTTAACTTTTAGCGAAATTTCACCCTGTTTAAAGTCACTTACGGTAATCATTTTTGAAACTTCGTCGGAATTTTGGAGTTGTGCAAACATATAGCCGTCTACAAAAGCCACCAATTCTTCGTCATAACCTACTTGTGCCTGAACTTCGTTAATAAGTTTGCAGAGTGCTTCAAAAGGTTTTTTAACGTCGCCGTTTATAGTGTTAGAGCGTGTAACCGCTAAACCGCCTAATTTAGAAAGCACATAAGCGTCACATTCCGGTACAACCTTTGTGCGAACATATTCGCCTAAAATTTTGCCTGCAAGATTTGCAACACCCGTTTCGTCCATATCTTCACGGTCAATTTGCAAAGAACGTGCACGGTCCATTGCCATTGTGTAAGAAGTGTTGCTTACGGTAATTGCACCCTTTGTAAAGCCGGTTTCACGGTCATAATCTGCAAGTCCTTGAAAATCCACATCGGGAATAATTACGGTTTTTGCACCCACAAATTTTGTGGCAAGTGCATTATCCGCAAAAAATCCGGTTGCACTTTTTTGTAAAAACATTTTATCAAGTTCGTTTGAATATCTTGTTGCATTTTCTATACTGTTAATTGACATTTTTAAATCCTCCGTTTAATTATTTGTTCCAAAGTCCTTTTAAAAATTCTGCTGTTTCGGGATTGTCGATACCCCGTTTGGTAAGTTGGGAGCCAACGCTTGAATTTTTTGCCGAGTTTTGCTTGCTTATATTATTGCGAACGGCAATTTCCTCATTCAATTTGTATCTTAAATACTCGTCAAGCAGTAAACTTCCCTTTAATTTTGCGTTTTCCAAAACGCTTTCGGGCAAACTGTCCAATGTTTTAAATTTTGGGAATTTTTCTTTTAATTCCTCAAAACCCCTTATTTCCGAACCTTTATTATCTTCAAGTTCTAAAATATGTTCCGCAAGCGCTCCGTCACCGCCGCATTTTTCGGTCAACTGTTGCTTTTTTGTGTTGTAATTTTGGGTTTTAAGTTCGGCGATAAACTCGCTTACACTTTTACCCTTTTGGAGTGCCATTTTTTTAAGTTCTTCAAAATCTTCGCAAATACTTTCAAATTTAAGCCCCTTTTGTGCTAATTCGCCGGCTTTGGCAACATCAAGGTTCATAATTTGTTTGTTGTACTTAACGGGAATAAAAATTTCCGTTTGTTCGGGTGTGATATCCCTGTTTTCTTCCGCCTGTGGTATAGCGGCAGAACTGTTAACACTTTCTGTCATAAAAATCTCCGTTTCTTAAAATTACTGTTGAGGTGTACCGTCATAATTCAAAAAGTTTTCATATTCCTTTTGAATTTCGTTGTCATTACTCTCGTGTTTAATGTGTTTTGTTGTTTTAGTGTAACTTTGAGTATCCGTACTAAAGCCAATTAAAAACCCTAAAACCAATGCAAAAACCGCAACAAGCATAACTGTTACAATCATCATAAATCCCAACCTCCGTTAAAATCTTTTTGGCTAATCTCACTTTCACTTAACGGTTCTTCCCTAACTGCGGGTTTAAAGAATTTTACATCTTCGAATGCATACCTTAACGCATCACAAAGGTGGTTTTCACTGTCTTTGGGCAGTTTATAACCGCTTTCGCTCCGTTTACTGTCATAAACGTAGGAAGATAATTCTCTAATCATATTCACACATAAAGGATTAACCGTAATTTTATATTCGCTAATAGCGGAAATTCCGTTTAAAATACTGTCCCGCCCTTTTACAGATGGAGTAATCCTGCTTATACCCAAACGGCGTAAATCGTCGTTGGATTTCGGCTCGGCACAGTCGGCACGTATTTTTTCTTTGGCAAACCCTAACTTTTTTATTTCCTCGGCAATATCACAGTTAAGCATTTTTCTTTTATAAAATTCGCAGTAAATGTAAATTTCCCGGTCAATTGGGTTTGCCATAAACCCTACAAACGCCGTGGGGTCATTGGTATAACCGTAATCAAGCCCGAAAAAATGTTTCCATTTGTACTCGTCCTTTTTTGGTACTTCTATTTTACCTACCGTCCAGTTTTCATAAACTAACCCTTCGGAAATTCCCCAGTTTCCAAGTCCCGCTACCTCGTATTTTCTACGGTTTGTCTGTTTCATACGTTCAAAAACCAAACGGTCGGTTTCGTCCAAAAACTCGTTTACAAGATAGTTGGTGGAAAATGTGGCAACATCGGGCGATGCGGTATCAAAAAACCGCTTTTTAAGCCAATGTGTTTCGCTCCAAGGGTTAAATGTAAGGGTGGTTTGTTTGTATAACGGCTCAGGTATTTGTCCACGCGGTACCGAAAGGTCAAGTTTGTCAAAATCGGCTTCGTTAGCTATTTCAAACGCTTCCTCTATCCAAACATAGTTTAAATACCCTTTCGGCACAGTTGTAGAAGCAAGTTTAAGTACATCGTCAAACCCACGGAAAATTATTTTTTGCCCCGTCGGCTTATATACCATTTCCAAAGGTGATACCGTGTTATTCCAATATTCCGAAACCCCTAATTTTTCCTGTGCCCATTTAAGTTGCGCAAAGGTGGAATCCCTGTGGGTGTTCATAACCCCCCGCACAACAAGCAGATTACTTTCCTCCTCTTTCATTAGCCGAAATATAAAATTAAGTGCTGTAGTGGCTGATTTTTTAGAACCTTTTCCGCCCTTTAAAACTCGGTAACGTTTTTTACAGTTCCAAAATTTTTCATAACCTTGACCGACAATCTTTGACATCTTAATCTCGGATGTCGTCAACAATCATCACCGCCTTAGAAGTCGTCGTCCTTTGTTCGGCTTTTTCACTTACGATTGAACGTAGTTCCTTTATAGCTGAAAGGTCTCCCGAAGACGCCTTCTTGTAAAGAGCAATCATAACTGCGGTTTTTCTTGTTGGGTTTTTAACCTCAAACCCTTCATCTCTTAGCGACTGTGCTTCACTTTCAGAAAGTCTTTCATTAAGCAGCGTTTTCAAGGTTTTATAAAGTAGTTTATCATTCTCTCGCAAATTTTTCCCTCCAATCAGCGTAAATTATAATACTTAAAACAAAACCGACATTAACCGACATAAAAATATTTTAAAAAATTCATACATTTGTCATAATTTTGTGGTATTATTAGAATGAAAAATTTTAAATTAAGGGGCTACGGTATGAAGTATAAAATATTAGTTGTGGACGATGATACGAATATTTGCGAGTTATTGCGGCTTTACCTTGAAAAAGAGGGGTTTGAAACCGTAGTGGCAAACGACGGTGAACAGGCGGTGGAATACGCCAATAAATACACACCGGATTTAATCTTGCTTGATATAATGCTGCCTAAACTTGACGGTTGGCAGGTTTGCCGCCAAATACGCAAAACTTTGGAAACCCCTATAATTATGCTTACCGCCAAGGGTGAAACCTTTGATAAAATTTTGGGGTTGGAACTCGGTGCGGACGATTATATAACCAAACCCTTTGATACAAAGGAAGTAATAGCCCGTGTTAAAGCGGTTTTAAGAAGAACTTATGACAGCGAAAAAAACAATATGCAAGAGGTCAAGTACGATAAATTAAGAATTAACCTTACAAATTACGAACTCGTGGTAGACGGAAAGAGCATTGATACCCCTCCCAAAGAACTTGAACTTATTTACCATTTGGCAAGCAATCCAAACCGTGTTTACACCCGTGACCAACTTCTTGACGAAGTTTGGGGATTTGACTATTACGGAGATTCAAGAACGGTTGACGTTCACGTAAAACGGTTGCGTGAAAAGTTGGAAAACATTTCACCCGAATGGTCGCTGAAAACCGTTTGGGGTGTAGGTTATAAGTTTGAGGTTAAATAGGTATGAAACTTAAACTTTTTAAAAAGTTTTTCTTTATAACTACCTCCATTATCATAATTTCCCTTACGGTTATGATGATGATTTTATCGGTTGTACTTAATTATTACATTTCCAAAACAACATATAAAACCTTAAGTGAATGTTGCGAACAGGTTGCCGCTACCGCTACGGTAGATGAAAATACCGCCGAAAATGCACAGTTTTTAAACCTTTTAAAAACCGTTTCGTTTGTTGCTTCTGCCGATGTTTTTATAACCGACAGTGACGGTGCTGTTCTGATTTGTGCCTGCAGCGAATGGCAGGAAAACGGCAAATGCTTACATTCTTCTTACATTGTTCCGAAAAATATAATAGAAAAATCGGGCAAGGATGACGGCAAAATTATAAGTACCATTGATATGTACAAATACCCCCATTATGTCACCTCTAAACCGGTTGAAATCGGCGAAAAACAGTATTACATTTTTTCAACCGCACCCCTTGCGCAATCAAGGGAACTTATGGCTGCGGTATCAAAAATCTTCTTACTCATATCGGCAATACCTATAGTTTTAATGTTCTTCGCCATCTACGCTATGACCTACCGCCTTACAAAGCCCTTAAAAAGTATGTCCGAAGCGGCAAAATCTATGGCAATGGGTGATTTTTCAAAACGAATACCCGTTACAAGCGATGACGAAATAGGCGAACTTGCGGTTTCTTTTAATATGATGACCAATTCATTGGCACAACTTGAGGGTATGAGAAGAAGTTTTGTAGGAAATGTTTCCCACGAACTTAAAACCCCTATGACTACAATAGGCGGGTTTATAGACGGCATTTTGGACGGTACAATCCCACCCGAACGCCACGAATATTACCTAAATATCGTTTCACAGGAAATAAAACGTTTGTCACGTTTGGTTGCGGGTATGCTTAGTATGTCACGGCTTGAATCGGGACAGGAAGTTTTGAAACCCAAAACATTTGACTTTTCTCAACTTTTATGTACAATAGTTATAGGTCAAGAAAGACGAATTGAAGAAAGAGAACTCGAAATAGCTGGACTTGACAGTATTGAAAGCATAAATATAACCGCCGATAAAGATTTAATTTATCAAGCGGTGTATAATTTAGTAGATAACGCAATTAAATTTTCAAACCAAAAAGGCAAAATTGAATTTTCGCTTAACGATTTAGGTGAAAGTATTGTCTTTAAAATTACCAATTCGGGTAAAGGTATTCCCGAAAAGGAATTACCCCTTGTTTTTGAACGCTTTTACAAAGGTGATAAATCCCGTTCCGACGTTAAGGACAGTACGGGTATAGGACTTTATATTGTTAAAACAATAGTTTCGTCCCACAAGGGCACTATAACCGTAGCAAGTAAAGAAAATCAGTTTACTTCGTTTGAAATTAAACTACCTAAGGAGATAGAAAATGGAAGAATTTAACAACATAGACAATACCCCCGAAAACCAAGAACCCCCTATAGAAGAAAAAACCGGGGAAGAAACAACCTTCGATGATACAACAAAAGAAGAAAGCCAAAACGGGCAGCCGAATTTCACACCCTTTAACCCCATAAACTACACCCCCGTTAGTGAGGTAAAGGAATATAAACCCATAAGCAAAGGTTTAAAACTTTTTGCATTTATAATGGCGGCGGTAATTTTACTTTCAAGCACCTGTCTTGCGGGTTATTTTGTGGGTAAAAACAGCGTTAAAACCGGCTCTTTCGGACAAAAGGTAAACCTTAACCTTGCGGCAAAACCTACAAACAAAGACCAATTAAGCGCCGCAGAAGTGTACGAAAAGGTCAACCCCAATATTGTGGGTATTTTGGTTTACAACTCTAAAGGAATCGGTTCGCAGGCAAGCGGTGTAATTTATACCGAGGACGGTTATATTGTAACCAATGACCATATCTATTCCGAAGTTGCCGCCCCTAACTTTAGAATTTACACCTATGACGGCAAGCAGTATGACGCAAAATACATTGCGGGTGATAAAATTTCAGACCTTGCGGTTTTAAAAATAGACGGTGAAAAATTCACCCCCGCCACTTTCGGCGATTCGGACCAACTAATCTACGGGGAAGATGTTGTAGCAATAGGCAGACCGAACGACGCTAAATCCCCCTCAAGCATAACAATGGGTGTTATATCGGCACTTAACCGCCGTGTAACCACCACCACAAGTTATTCTTCACGCCTTATCCAAACCGACAGCGCAATAAACCCCGGCAGTTCGGGCGGTGCTTTGGTTAATATGTACGGTCAGGTTGTAGGTATAACCTCTTCCAAACTTGCAAGCACCGACCAAGATGCAGTAGGTTACGCAATACCCACCACGGTTATGAAACGCATTGTTACCGAACTTATAGAAAAAGGCAAGGTTGTAAGCCGTGCAAAATTGGGCATAACCTATACCGCTATTGACTCTGTAACCGCAAAAATGGGCAATTATAATCACACGGGATTATTGGTTGCTTCGGTTGCGGAAGACAGTGACCTTTACAAAAAAATTGACAAGGGCGATATTATTACACATATTAACGGAACCGAAGTTACAAGCGACAGTATCGTGCTTGATATTATTGAAAAAAGTTCCGCAGGTGATACAATTACGGTTACGGTTGTAACAAATAACGGTGCTTCGAAAACCTTAAAAGCGGTTTTGAAAGCAAATGTCGGCGAATCAAGTTACACCGAAATTGAAAATTCCGGATCCCAACAAAAACCCGATAGTAATAACGGCGGTGCATTTAACTTCCCGTTCGGTGAATAATGATAAAGAAGATATAAAAAAAGATGTGCGGAAGATTTCCACACATCTTTTTTGTATTATTTCATAGCGATTGCTTTTTTTGCTTTTTCGGCAATATTTGCACCGCGAAGTCCAAATTCGTCAAGAAGTTTAACCGCAGGTCCTGAATGACCGAACTCGTCATAAACACCGAGTTTAACAACCGGAACGGGATATTCTTCGCAAACCACTTCGCTTACGGCACTTCCCAAACCGCCTACTACCGAATGTTCTTCTGCGGTAACAATAGCACCCGTTTCACGTGCGGCTTTTAAGATAATATCCTTATCAATCGGTTTAATGGTAGCCATATTGATTACACGGGCAGATATTCCCTCTTGTTTTAAAATATCGTGTGCAATCATTGCTTCATTAACCATAAGACCTGTTGCAATAATAGTAACGTCCGTACCCTCTTTAAGTTCTACACCTTTGCCGATTTCAAACTTATAGTCGTCACCGAAAATTACCGGCACAGCCAAGCGGCCGAAACGCATATAAACAGGTCCCTTATGCTCGAATGCGGCTTTTACTGCCAAATATGCCTCGGTTTCATCGGCAGGGTTAATAATTGTCATACCGGGGATTGTGCGCATCAAAGCAATATCTTCGTTACATTGGTGTGTAGCACCGTCTTCCCCGACCGAAATACCCGCATGGGTAGCACCGATAATTACATCAAGATGAGGATAACCAACCGAGTTTCTTATTTGTTCAAAAGCACGGCCTGCCGCAAACATTGCAAAAGAACTGCAAACAACCTTTTTACCTGTTGCCGCAATACCTGCCGCAATACTTACCATATTTTGCTCTGCAATACCGCAGTCATAAAATCTTTCGGGAAATTCTTTTTTAAATTTACCTGTTTGGGTTGCTGCAGCAAGGTCAGCGTCCATAACAATAAAATCGTCTCTTTCTTTTCCTAAATCCACAAGTGCCTGACCGAAAGCGGCTCTTGTTGCAACGGTTTTAATATCAGACATAATTCTTTCTCCTTTACTGCATATTGGCAAGAGCGGTGTTAAGTTCGCTCATTGCTTGTTCGTACTGTTCGTCGTTAGGTGCTACACCGTGCCAACCGCACTGATTTTCCATAAAGGAAACACCCTTACCTTTAACGGTTTTTGCAATAATGGCAACTGGTTTATCTACTGTTGCGGCTTCTTTTAAAGCAGTTTCTATCTGTTCAAAATCGTGACCGTCAATAGTAATTGTGTGCCAATTAAATGCCTTAAATTTTTCATCTATCGGGTAAGCCGAGTTTACTTCTTCAATAGTACCGTCAATTTGGAGGTTATTATAGTCCACAAAGGCGGTTAAATTAGAAAGTTTTTTATTTGCGGCAAACATTGCCGCCTCCCAAACCTGACCTTCTTCTATTTCGCCGTCACCCAAAACGGTGTAAACATTGTAATTATCACCGAAATGTTTTGAAGAAAGTGCCATACCTACTGCGCAAGAAATACCCTGACCGAGTGAACCGGTTGACATATCAACACCGGGGATATGTTTCATATCGGGGTGACCTTGTAAAATACTTCCGATATGACGAAGTGTTTTTAAGGTTTCAACTTCAAAATATCCTTTTTGCGCAAGTACCGAATAAAGTGCCGGTGCTGCGTGACCTTTTGACAAAACTAATCTGTCACGGTTTGGCATTTTGGGATTTTTAGGGTCAACATTCATATGTGCAAAATACAAATACGTTAAAATGTCCGCACATGAAAGTGAACCGCCGGGATGCCCCGCTTTGGCGCTGTGAACCCCTTCAATAATTCCCATTCTTACTTTGCAAGCAGTAATTTCCAATTCCTTTTTTAATTCCGCTTCCATTTCTTCCATCCTTTCAAATTTCAAGATTTTTTAAAAATCTTTGTTAAATAATCTATAAAATCGGCTACTGCACCGTCAGCACAAGCCACCGCAACAAAATCTGCCAACGCTTTAATTTCATCGGGCGAACCGCAAGGCACAGCGCAAATATCCGCATTTTTAAGCATTTCTATATCTGTCTCTTATACACATCTCCGAGCCCACGAGACGTAGAGGAATC
>CAMFZK010000004.1 GCA_946006915.1 uncultured Clostridia bacterium | reverse complement strand
ATGTGTATAAGAGACAGATATACTTTTATTAAACGATGTAAAAATGAAAGGTGATAATAATGAACGGTTTTTACCCAGAAGGAAAAATTTACGAAACACAGGAAAACAAAAGAAGTTTGTCTTCGGTTGCCGCACTCGGTGACGCTATTGTCCGTGAAACGGTTTTGGAAGCGCCGGTTATTATGTGCGATACCGACCATAACCTTATTGTTGATTTGGGGTGTATGAAAGGTGTTATCCCAAGAAGCGAGGGTGCAATAGGAATAGACGACGGTTCTACCCGTGATATTGCGCTTATTTCCCGTGTCGGCAGAACGGTATGCTTTGTGGTTACCGAATTTAAAACCGATAAAAACGGTGAAATGTATGCCGTTTTGTCCCGCAAAAGAGCGCAGGAAATTTGCAAAGAGCATATTAAGGTCGGCTTGCAAATCGGCGAAATTATTGATGCAAAGATTACCCATTTGGAATCTTTCGGTGCTTTTTGTGATATCGGTTGCGGTAACATTGCCCTTTTACCGATTGATGCAATATCGGTTTCACGCATTTCCCACCCAAAAGACCGCTTTAAGGTGGGGGATGATATTAAAGCAATTATAAAAAATATTGCACCCGACGGTAAAATAACCCTTTCCCACAAGGAACTTTTAGGCACGTGGGAAGAAAACGCCCAAAATTTTTCGGCAGGGCAAACGGTTACAGGGGTTGTAAGAAGTGTGGAAGATTACGGCATTTTTGTTGAAATAACCCCAAACCTTGCAGGATTGGCAGAACCCAAAGAGGGTGTAAAGGTAGGTCAAAGGGCAAGTGTATACATTAAAAGCATTTTGCGTGATAAAATGAAGATAAAACTTATTATTATTGACAGTTTTGATGCGTTTTATTCCCCCGAAATTAAATATTTTGAAACTGCTTCGCCTATAACCGAATGGAGTTATTCGCCTAAAGACTGTTATAAACGCATTTCCACAAAATTCTGCGGATAGAAAACAAAGATTTTGAATATAAAAAAGGACGATTTTTAAAATCGCCCTTTTTTGCTGCACATTTTTAAATTACCAAGTACGTGACTGCATTTTCTTAAATTCGCCAACGGTGGAAACGTGTGCGTTTAAGCCGCCGTCAACCGTTACAACCTGACCTGTGAAATATTCGCTTTCGTCCGAAGCCAGGTATACGCACATATTTGCAATATCTTCGGGAGCACCGTAACGGTTAACCATTATGTTGTTAAGGAAAATATCCTTAAGTACCTGCGGAACGTGTGCTTCGTTTTCGGGGGTAACAATAAGACCGGGACGAACACAGTTGCAACGGATATTTTCTTTGCCGTACTGAAGTGCGGTGGATTTTGTAAGCATATCAACCCCTGCTTTTGCACAGGCGTAAGCGGTTGAACCCAAATCGCCGCCACAAGAAGCCATAGAACCGATATTGATTATCGAGCCGCCCTTATTATCTCTCATATAAGGAATAACGCTCTTTACTGCATAGAATGTTCCGCGTAAATCGCTTTGGAAAATACCGTCCCACATTTCAAGGGTAAGTTCGTCAACACGGCCGTCTTTAAGTGCAACGTTTGCGGCGTTGTTTACAAGAATGTCAATCTTTCCGTACTTTTCGGCAGTATCCTTTAAAAGTGCGTCAATACTTTCAACTTGAGTAATGTCCATAAAGTGATAATATGCTTCTCCGCCGTCTTTAACAATACTGTCAACAACTGCCTGACCCTTTGCTTCACGGCGTCCGCAAATAACAACCTTTGCGCCCTCTTTAGCGAAAAGTTTTGCAATACCTATGCCGATACCGCTTGTAGAACCGGTTACAATAGCAACCTTACCTTTTAGTCTATCCATAATTATTCCTCCTAAATAAAAATTATTTCGGCTAATGCCTTAAAAATATTATAGAACATTTTTTAAAAATATTCAAGGGTTAAAAATAAAAAACAAAATCGGGACAAGGGGTTAATTTTCCTTGCTCCCGATTTTGCCACATAATATTACGAAAAGGATTTATAATGCACACACTTTTTCGGCTTTATAACACGCAAACGCCTGCGGCGGATACGGCTTAAAAGTTTTTGTTCAAACAGAACAAGGCGGTCTTCGTTAAAAATGCACCAAATAACCGCAATTACCGCTAATATTTCAAAAAAAGTAGTTAAAGATTGTGAAAAAGTCATTTGTTTTACCTCCCGAACATTTGTTCGTTATTTGTATTATAATAGATTTTTTGTGTTTTGTCAAGCACTTTTTTGTTTTTTCTGTTTTTATTATAATAATTTCAAAGTCCGATAAACGGGACTTTAAAAATGTTTAAATATTTTTATAAAAACCTTTATTTTTTGAAACGGTTGTGATATAATCTATTATGTATAATTATGTTATTAACGGGAGGGCGAGAATATGCTTAAAAAACTTGTAACGGCGTTTTTGGCAACGGCGGTTATGCTTTTGCTTTGCGGTTGTAAATCTTATACTGCCGATACTGCAGAACTGCTCTCTCCCCCATCCCTTTCGGGTGACCTTAAACACATTTCCGAAGTTATAAAACTTACTGCGGGGGAGGCATATACCCTAAAATACCCCACCCGCGGCAGTTACCGCAGTGCTGTTATTACAAAGGACATAAACAACGACGGTACGGACGAGTGCTTTGCCTTTTACAGTATTTCCAAAGGCGATATTGTAACAATGCACATAAATGTTATTCATAATAAAAACGGCGAGTGGCAGTCGGCAGGGGAACAACACATTGTTGCCGGCGGTGTTGACAAGGTAGAGTTTTGCGACCTTGACGGTAACGGCGTGCTTGACATACTTGTTGGATATGAAATTTACGGTGCCAGCGAAAAGCAGTTAGCGGTTTACAGTTTTACCGAAAATACCGTAAGTCAAAGAATGCTTAAAAAATACACCGACTTTGCGGTATGCAATTTGGACGGTGACGGAAAAAACGAAATTTTACTTATAGATTTTAACGCTACCGAGCAGAAAAACACCGCCTCGCTTTATGCACTTAATGACGAAGGCGTAATTCAAACCGGCAGTTGCGATTTGGACGGTAAGGTCCAGTCGGTAGGCGAACCGGTTGTGTCGCAGTTATCCTCCGGCAAACCGGCGGTTTATATTGATTCGGTAAAGGGACTTGGAGCAATTACCGAAGTGCTTTTTTTTGAAAACGGCGAACTTCTCAACACACTTTATGACAGCGAATTGCAGGAAAATTCCAAAACCTTGCGTTCGGCATCTTTCACTACCTATGATATAAACGGGGACGGAATACTTGAAATACCGGTTCAGGAAAATGTGCCGGCGGTGGCAAATGCCGAAGTAACCGAAAAACTTTACCTTACAAAATGGTGTTCCTTTAACGGCGAAAGTTTAACAACCCAACTTACCGCAATGATAAACACTATTGACGGATATTATTACGTTATACCCCAAAAATGGGTGGGAAATATTGCCGTTTTAAAGGATACCGATAACCGTATAAGGCAGATTTATTCCTACAACGCCGAAACCTTAACGGTGGGTGAGTCGCTTTTATATTTGCGGACATTCACAAAAGAAGAATGGGAAGACGGCAAAAACAAAACTTCGGGATTAACCGAGGTCACACGTGACGGTCAAAAGGTTTTTGCCTGCGAAATTTCGGCGGCCGCCAAACAAGCGGGACTGACACTTGAAAACGTGAAATCTAACTTTGTAATTTACGAAAAGGAGTAAGCGAATTTGAAACGTATTATGATAGTTGAAGACGAAACCGCAATACGTGAATTTGAAGCCATTAACCTTAAAAGGGTTGGCTACACGGTAGTAGAGGCGGGTTCAGGCGAAGAGGCACTTGATATATATGATAACGACCCCGAGGGGTTTGATATTGCACTTTTGGATATTTCTATGCCGGGGATGGACGGTTTTGCCCTTTGCAAAGAACTTCGAAAAAGAAGTGAAACATTGGGAATTATTATGCTTACCGCCAGAACCCAGGAGATGGACAAAATCAGCGGACTTATGATAGGGGCGGACGATTATATCACAAAACCGTTCAGTCCTACCGAGTTGTTAGCCCGTGTGGATTCTTTGCACCGCAGGGTGGAAATGTATGCGCCGAAAGTTACCGCCCCCGTTTCGGACGATATTACTTTAGGCGAATTTACCCTTAATTTACGCAGAAGAACCTTACTTAAAAACGGGGTTAACATTGAACTTACACAGGTTGAGTTCCAAATGATTGAATACTTTTTCAACAACCCCGATGTTGCACTTGACCGAACCGATATTTTAAACAAGGTTTGGGGAAGCAACTACTTCGGCGAAGAAAAAATTGTAGACGTAAATATAAGACGTCTTCGTATGAAGGTGGAGGATAACCCCTCTGACCCCAAGCGTTTGGTTACGGTTTGGGGTATGGGTTATAAGTGGAACACCCACTAAACTTAACATAATTTCAAAGAAAGGAGTGCCGTAATGCATTTAGAGATTAAGTTTAAAAGTATAACGCTTAAATGGTTTTTAAATATATTTCTTGTTATTGCCCTGGTAATTTGTGCCTGCGGTACTGCTTTTTGTATTCTTTTTAATCGGCTTTATACCGACCGTTTGCAGTCCCTTGCGGGGGATTATTCTTACGAATTTTCGGCACTTTCAACTACCAACCCCAAAACTTTTAAAGACACTGCAATTTCTTTGGCTTCCGACTTTAAGTTTAAAGACAAAATAGAAGTACAGGTTGTGGATAATAAAGGGCAGACAATAGTTTCTACTACGGGTTTTGTGGAAAATGCGGATAATTCGGCAGAATACCAAAGGGCAAAACAAAGCGGTAAAACGGCGGTTTACAAAGGCAAAACCGGGGACGGCGAGCCGATTATGGCGGCTACCACCGTTATATACGGCGAAAAAGGCGAGGATTTGGGCGGTTATCGTTGGATAACTTCAATGACTGCCGCAAACAAAATTATGTACGGCGTTACGGCGGTTATAATACTTATTTGCACCGCAGTTTTATGTTTTTGCGTATTTTCGGGTCTGTTTTTCGTAAAGTCAATAGTTCGGCCCATAAGGGACGTAAGCAATATGGCACGAACTATTGCTATGGGTAATTTTGATGCACGGCTTCAGGTTGCCAAAAACGACGAAATCGGCGAACTGTGTGACGCTATTAACTATATGGCTTCGGAATTACAGCAGTCCGAAAATATTAAGAATGACTTTATTTCTTCGGTTTCGCATGAACTCAGGACTCCGCTTACCGCAATCAGGGGTTGGGGAGAAACCGCAAAAATGTCGCTTGACAGTGATATAGACCTTGTAAAACGGGGACTTGACGTGGTCTTAAGCGAAGCCGACCGACTTTCGGGACTTGTGGAAGAACTTTTGGACTTTTCACGTATGCAAACAGGACGGCTTATTATGGTTTCGGGTCCTATGAACGTGGTGCAAATTTTAAGCGAGTCTTTTGATATGTATGCAGAACTTGCCAAAAAGCAGGAAATTGATTTAGTTTACACAAAACCCAATGACGAATTTATCGTTATGGGCGACCCTAACCGACTGAAACAGGTGTTTATAAACATTATTGACAATGCGGTAAAATACACCGAAAAAGGCGGTCAGGTGCTTGTTGATATTACCAAAGAAGAGGGTTGCGTAAGGGTGACCGTTACCGATACCGGTGTGGGTATTCCCGCACAGGATATTGACAGGGTTAAAGAAAAATTCTACAAAGCAAACAAAACCGTCCGCGGTTCGGGTATAGGGCTTGCGGTTGCGGACGAAATTATAAAACAACACAGCGGTCTTTTGTTTATAGAAAGTACCGAAAATGTGGGAACTACCGTTACGGTGGTATTGCCGCTTTATCAACCCGAAGAAACGGCAGAACCCGAAATTACCGAAGAAGGGCAGGAAACAAATGGCTAAATATACAAGTATAGGCGGACAGGCGCTTATAGAGGGCATTTTAATGAAAAGCCCCGAAAAAACCGCTTTGGCGGTAAGAATGCCTAACGGCGAAATCGACCTTTCGTACATAGACGGCAAAAGTGTGCGTGAAAAATATAAAATATTAAATCTTCCGGTTGTCCGTGGGGTTATTGCCTTTGCGGAATCAATGATAAACGGATACAAAGCAATGATGCTTTCGGCAGAAAAATCGGGTTTTACGGATTTGGAGGAAGAAAAACCGAAAGACGAAAAAAAGCAAAACGCCTTTATAAACACTGTTATGGTTATCGGTTCGGTTTTAGGTGTTTTACTTGCGGTGGTACTTTTTATGTATCTCCCTCGGCTTTTTGTTTCGGGGATTGAGTATGTGTTTTCGGCAAAAATCACTTCAAAACTTTTGCGTTCTGCAATAGAGCAGTTTTTAAAACTTACAATATTTGTGCTTTATGTTTTGGCGGTATCCTTTATGAAAGATATTAAGAGGGTATTTATGTACCACGGAGCGGAACATAAAACAATTTTTGCTTATGAAAAGGGTTTGGAACTTACGGTGGAAAATGTAAGAAACCAAAAGCGTTTTCACCCACGTTGCGGAACTTCGTTTATGATTTTAATGATACTTGTAAGCATAATCATTTCAACGGTAGTGCAAATAATTTTCCCAACCGTTTACAATGTCCGTTGGCTTTGGGTAATTGCCAAAATTTTAATAATACCCTTTACCTGCGGAATCGGTTTTGAAATTTTAAAAATTTGCGGCAAGTACGATAATGCCTTAACCCGCATAATCTCCGCACCGGGTATGTGGCTGCAAAGAATTACCACAAAAGAACCCGAAGATGATATGATAGAAATTGCCATAGCGGCGCTAAAAGCTTGCGAACCCGAAGTACCCGATGTGGAAAGAAATTAAAATATGACGGTACAAGACTATTATATTAACGCCAAAAACATATTGCAAAAGAGCGGGATTGAAGATTTTGCGTATGATGCACGGCTGATTTTGGAAAATGTTCTGTCTATCCCGCAAAATGAATGGCTTATAAGTTTAAATAAAACAATTTCGAGCGAAAAACTTGCCTTACTTGACGAAAAATTAAAAAAAAGGCAAAACCGCTATCCGTTACAGTACATTTTAGGCGAATGGAATTTTTATAAATACTCTTTCAAGGTGGGCGAAGGGGTGTTAGTCCCCCGAAGCGATACCGAAATTTTGGTAGAAAAATGTTGCGAATACCTTGAAACCGTGAAACAACCCAAAGTGCTTGATTTATGCGCAGGGAGCGGTTGCATAGGTATTAGTATTGCAAAGGATTTTCCGCAGTCGGCTGTTTTTGCGGTGGAAAAGTTTGACCCCGCTTTAGAATACCTTAATAAAAACGTAAAACACAATAACGCAACCAATGTTACGGTTATTAAGGGTGACGTTTTAGCGGGTGACGGAAATGACGGTGTTTACAATTTAATTGTAAGCAACCCGCCGTATATTCCGCCTTGCGAAATGGAAATAATATCCCCCGAAACCCGGTATGAACCGCAAACCGCACTTTTAGGCGGGCAGGACGGAATGTTGTTTTACAAAGCGATTGTAAAAAAATATAAAACCAGTTTAATAAAGGGCGGTATGCTTGCTTTCGAAGTAGGAATAAATGAGGACCGAAAGGTAGCGGAAATTTTAAAAACCGCCGATTTTAAAAATATAACCGTTACAAAGGATTTTAACGGAATTAACAGAGTAGTTACTGCAATAAAATAAACGGAAGGAAGATTAAAATGGCTTCAAAAAATACTCAAACAAAAACTGCCGTAAGAGTAGTAGAGGAAGAGGCAAAGCAAAAAGCGCTTAAAACCGCTATGGAGCATATTGAAAAGCAATTCGGTAAAGGTGCGGTTATGCGTTTGGGCGAAAATGCCGCAATGAGCGTAGAACACATTAAAACCGGTTCGCTTATGCTAGATGCCGCACTCGGAATAGGCGGTATTCCAAGGGGAAGAATTATTGAAATTTACGGACCTGAATCTTCGGGTAAAACCACCGTTGCGCTCCACTGTGTTGCCGAAGCGCAAAAAGCAGGCGGTACGGCGGCGTTTATTGACGTTGAACACGCACTTGACCCTGTTTATGCCGCAAATTTAGGTGTAGATATTGACTCGCTTTTGGTTTCGCAACCCGATTCGGGCGAACAGGCACTTGAAATTGCCGAAGCACTTGTGCGTTCGGGTGCTATTGATATTATTGTTATCGACTCGGTTGCGGCACTTGTTACCAAAGCCGAAATAGAGGGCGAAATGGGTGACAGCCACGTCGGTCAGTTGGCTCGTCTTATGTCACAGGCGCTCCGTAAACTTACAGGCGCACTTTCCAAAACCAACTGTGCGGCAATATTTATTAACCAACTCCGTGAAAAAATCGGTAATGTATACGGTAACCCAGAAGTTACCACCGGCGGTAGGGCGCTTAAGTTCTATTCTTCGGTACGTATTGACGTAAGAAAAGGCGAACCCATTAAAGACGGAAGCGAAGTTATAGGGGTTCATACCAAAGCAAAAATTGTTAAAAACAAGGTAGCACCGCCCTTTAAACTTGCGGAATTTGATATTCTCTACGGAAAAGGAATTTGCCATACGGGTGAAATTATAGACGCAGGCGTGGAATTCGGGGTTGTTAAAAAGTCCGGCGCTTGGTTCTACTACGGCGAAACCCGTTTAGGTCAAGGTAGGGACAATGTTAAAAAATTACTTGAAGACAATGCGGAACTTGCAAAAGAAATTGAAGATAAAATTACTGCGGCTATGACCGAAAACGGCAGTAAACTTCCCGCCGCAGAAGAAGACGACGAATATATTATGCCTACCGAACCCACAGCACGTCCCCATAAGTCTATAGATATTGATATTGCGGTTGATGACTGATGACGGTTACCGATATAAAAAAAGATAAACTTCATTTAAACCGCCTTTTATTAGACGGGGAAAAAGAAGTTTTATTAGATAAAGACGTATGCAGTGAAAACTGCCTGAAAACAGGTACACAGATTAGTGAAGACGAGTTGGAAGAACTGATTTTCACTTCGGATTATGTAAGGGCAAAATCCCGTGCTATATGGTATCTTGACCGCAGCGACCACACCGAAAAAGCCCTTTATAACAAACTTTTAAGAGCAGGGTTTAAGCCAAAACCCTGCAGTAAAGTTATTGCCCGATTAAAAGAGGTCGGTTTGATTGACGATTTACGCTATGCCGAAAATTACGCAAACCGACTGGTAGAAAGTAACGTTTCAAAACGTGAAGCGTTACAAAAATTGCTTTTAAAAGGTGTTCCTTACGATTTGGCAAAATCGGTTTTAGAAGACTTTGAAATCGACCAAGAAACCCAAATAAAAAACCTATTGGAAAAGAAATACAAAACCAAACTTACCGCCGAAAACGGTCCGCAAAAGGTGTATGCCGCTTTGGTGCGTAAGGGCTTTTCTTACGGTGCGGTTAAGTCCGCATTAAATAAGTATATAGAAGAATTAGAGGAAGATTATGTATAAAATCAGTATGGTGTCGCTCGGTTGCCCTAAAAATCAGGTAGATGCTGAAATGATGCTTTATTCACTAAAGCAGGCAGGGTTTGAAATTTGCCCCGAAGAGGCAAACGCAGACGCAATTATTGTAAATACCTGCGGTTTTATTGAGCAAGCCAAAGCAGAGGCGATTGAAAACATTTTAGAGGCGGCAAAATATAAGCAGGACGGCAACTGCAAGGCACTTATTGTAACAGGTTGCTTGGCAGAAAGATATAAAGACGATGTGACCGAAGAAATCCCCGAAGTTGACGTTTGCGTGGGTATTGGCTCTAACGGTAAAATTGCCGACATTGTAAAAAACGCAATAGAGGGCAAAAAGCAAAACTGTTACGGCGAAAAACGAGACCTTGACCTTAACGGCAAAAGGATTTTGGGCGGTTATCCCTTTAGTACCTACTTAAAAGTTGCCGACGGATGCGATAACTGTTGCACATACTGTGCCATTCCGAAAATACGGGGAAAAATGCGCAGCCGCAAGATAGAGGATTGCATAGCAGAGGCAAAAACTTTAGCCGAAAACGGCGTAAAGGAACTGATTGTAGTAGCGCAGGACACTACCGCCTACGGAACCGATATTTACGGCAAGCCGATGCTTTCAAAACTGCTTTCGGAACTTTGCAAAATAGACGGTATTAAATGGATTAGAACCCTTTATACCTATCCCGAAAAAATTACCGACGAACTGCTTGATACCATTGCGGCAGAACCCAAACTTTTAAAATATTTAGATATGCCGATACAACACGTAAACGGCGAAATTTTAAAAAGAATGAACCGCAAGGGAAACCAAGAAACCCTAACTGCCCTAATAAACAAAATTAGGGCAAAAATTCCAAATATCACCCTTAGAACTACCCTTATTACCGGCTTTCCCGGTGAAACTCAAGAGCAGTTTTCCGAACTTGCACAGTTTGTAAAGGACATTCGGTTTGACCGGCTGGGTTGTTTCACCTATTCTGCCGAAGAAGGTACGGCGGCGGCTGAGTTTGACAACCAAATAGACGAGCAAACCAAAGTTGACCGAATGGAAAACATAATGGATATGCAAATGACCATTGCGGCAGAAAAAAATGAGGAAAAAGTGGGTACCGTAACCGAGGTTATAATAGAGGGCTGGGACGATTATATAAAATGTTACTTCGGCAGAACGGTTTACGATGCCCCCGAAGTTGACGGAAAAATTTTCTTTATGGCAAAAACACAACATACAATAGGCGATTTTGTTAATGTAAGAATAAACGATTGTTTAGATTACGATTTGTTAGGAGAAGAAGAATGAACACACCCAATAAATTAACACTCGGCAGAATGATTGCAACACCCATTTTTATGGCAACTATGCTTATAAAATTCCCCTGTCACTATCTTGTTTCGTTAATAATTTTTATTGCGGCTTCTTTGACCGATATGATAGACGGAAAAATGGCAAGAAAATATAACCTTGTAACCGATTTCGGCAAATTTTTAGACCCCCTTGCCGATAAAATGCTTACAACTGCGGCTTATTTAGGGTTTATCTGTATGTTTGCCGACAAATACGGTTACTGTTTGCAAATGACCGCCATTACCTTTATTGTACTTTTTAGGGAGTTTATGGTTTCCTCTATCCGTCTTGTAGTTGTATCAAGCGGAGGTAAGGTTATTGCCGCAAATATTTGGGGCAAACTTAAAACCGTAAGCCAAATGGCAGGCATAATTTTAGCCCTTCTCGCTTACACTCTTATTAAGGATTTCGGTATTACTTCCATTAAACCGATATGCGATGTTGTAATAATTGTGCTTTTCTGGATTTCTACGATTCTTTGCACCGTTTCGGGTATTATTTACCTTTTGGGTTCAAAGGAATATATAAATTCTTCTAAATAGGTGTTGTAATGTTTCAAAGATTAAAAGAAGATATTAAAGCGTTCAAAGACCGTGACCCTGCCGCTAAAAGCAGTTTGGAAATTTTTTTCCTATACCCCGGTTTTAAAGCCATTAGAATGTACCGCAGGGCGCACTTTTACTATAAACACAATTTAATGTTTTTGGCTCGCTTCGTTTCCCAAAAAGCCGCAAGAAAAACAGGTATTGAAATACACCCCGGCGCTACAATAGGCAGACGGCTCGTAATAGACCACGGCACAGGGATAGTAATAGGCGAAACCACCGAAATAGGCGACGATGTGCTGATTTACCAAGGTGTAACTTTGGGCGGTACGGGTAAAGATGTCGGCAAACGCCACCCTACTATCGGCAACAATGTTATGATTAGTGCCGGTGCAAAGGTTTTGGGACCTTTTAAAATAGGGGATAATTCCCGTGTTGCCGCCGGTGCGGTGGTTTTAAGCGAAGTTCCGCCAAATTCAACCGTTGTAGGTGTGCCTGCACGTGTTGTCCGTCAGGACGGTAAGCGTGTAGCACTTGACCAAATACATATACCCGACCCTGTAAAGCAAAAAATGGACTCTTTGGAGGAACGTATTTTGCAGCTTGAAGGGTTAGTAAGCGCAAAAGGAGAATAAAAAATGAAGATTTTTAATACATTAACCCGCCAAAAGGACGAATTTAAACCCATAACCGAGGGTGAGGTTAAAATATACGCCTGCGGTCCTACCGTTTATAACTATATCCACATAGGCAACGCACGTCCGCTTTGCGTGTTTGACGTTTTGCGCCGTTATTTTGAATGGCGGGGTTATAAGGTGAATTTTATTCAAAACTTTACCGATATTGACGATAAACTTATAAACAAAGCCAATGACGAGGGGATAACCGTACCCGAAGTTGCCGAAAGATATATAGGCGAATTTTGGACAGATGCCAAAGGTCTTAATGTGCGTGAAGCCACCGTTCACCCAAGAGCCACCGATAATATAAAGGAAATTCAGGGCATCATTTCGTCACTTATGGAAAAAGGTTACGCTTACGAATCGGGCGGGGACGTTTACTACCGTGCTAAAAAGTTTTCACAGTACGGAAAACTCTCCCACCAACCGCTTGATGACCTTGAGGCGGGCGCACGTATTGAAACGGGCGATATTAAGGAAGACCCAATGGATTTCTGCCTTTGGAAAGGTGCAAAACCGGGCGAACCGTTTTGGGATTCGCCCTGGGGTAAGGGCAGACCGGGCTGGCACATTGAATGTTCTGCAATGGCGGGCAGATATTTAGGAAAAACCATTGACATTCATTGCGGCGGACTTGACCTTATTTTCCCCCACCACGAAAACGAAATTGCACAAAGTGAAGCCGCAAACGGCTGCGAATTTTCCCATTATTGGATGCACAACGGTTTTATAAATGTTGATAACCACAAAATGTCTAAATCTTTAAACAACTTCTTTACCGTTCGTGATGTTGCAAACAAATTCGGCTATGAGCCAATCCGTTATTTCCTTATTTCTTCCCAGTACAGAAGCCCGATTAACTATTCGGTAGATATTATAGAACAGGCGAAAAATTCGCTTGAACGGCTTTACACCTGCAGAAATAACATTGATTTTGCTCTGCAAAATGCAACCGACGGCGGCGAAGTACCAAAATTTGTAGAAACCGCCAAAACCGATTTTATTACGGCTATGGAAGACGATCTTAACACGGCGGACGCTTTGGCGGCAATATTTACCCTTGTGCGTGAAATTAACACCGCCATTGCAAACGGGGCAGGCAAAACCACCCTTCAGGCGTGTGCCGATATGTTTGACCAATTAACAGGGGTTTTAGGACTTGTTTACAACCGCAAAACCGAGGTTTTGGACAGTGAAATAGAACAACTTATTGAAAAAAGAACCGCCGCACGTAAGAGTAAGGACTTTAAAACGGCGGATGAAATTCGTGATAAATTAAAAGAAATGGGTATTATTTTGGAAGATACCCCGCAAGGCGTAAAATGGAGCAGAAGTTAAAAAAAGAACCGCTTGGCAACGGGTTTTTTGTGTATGTAAGCGAACACCACACCTTTGGTACAGATGCGGTGCTTTTAGCAGACTTTGCAAAACCCGCCGCCAAAGTAAAAATGGTGGATTTAGGTACGGGTTGCGGAATTATTCCGCTTTTAGCGCTAAGGGACAAGCCGCTTAAGAGCGTATTTGGGGTGGATATAAGCCAAGAAGCCACCGAATTAGCACAAAAAACAGTAAATGAACTAAGTCTGCCAAACTTTACGGTTATTAACAGCGATTTAAAGCAACTAAAGGGCAAAATAGACTTCGGTTGCCATACTTTAGTCACCTGTAATCCGCCTTACAAAGCACCAAATGCGGGGCTTAAAAACCCTGACAGCGTAATAGAAGTTGCCCGTCACGAAGTTGCCTGCACTTTGCGGGATATTATAGAAGTGGGTGCTAAACTTTTGCAAACTTCGGGCAGATTTTGCATTTGCCACCGTCCCGAAAGGTTAGCGGAACTTATGTCACTTATGAGTGAATATAAGGTGGAACCCAAAAGGTTACGGCTTGTTTGCCAAAGAAAGGGCGAAGAGCCGTGGTTAGTACTTGTAGAAGGCAGACGGTGCGGAAAAACAGGACTTCGCATTGAGCCGACCCTTTATGTGGAAGAAGACGGCAATTTTTCTAAAGAGATGATAAAAATTTACGGAGCGTATAAGGAGGGTTACATAAATTGAGCGGAAAACTTTATGTTGTGGGAACGCCTATCGGTAACTTGTCCGACTTTTCGCCCCGTGCAATAGAAACCCTTAAAAATGCCGACTTTTTGGCTGTGGAGGATACAAGGGTAACCGTTAAGTTACTCAATCATTTCGGAATAAAAAAAGAAATGCTTGCATATTACGAGCATAACAAAAATTCCAAAGGAAATCTTATTATTGATAGGATTTTAAAGGGGGAGAGTTGCGCCCTTGTTTCGGATGCGGGAATGCCCGCAATATCCGACCCCGGCGAAGATTTGGTAAAAGCCGCTTATGAGAATAATATAAAGGTTGAGTCTGTCCCGGGACCGAGTGCTTTAATAACCGCACTTGCAATTTCGGGAATGCCGAGCGGACGGTTTTGTTTTGAAGGGTTTTTAACTATGAACAAAATAGGAAGACGCGAGCATTTAGAATCCCTTAAAACCGAAAAACGCACAATGATTTTTTACGAAGCACCCCATAAACTTTTAGCGACTCTGCAGGATATGTTAAAAACTTTCGGGAACCGAAAAATTGCATTAGTGCGTGAACTTACAAAACTTCACGAAACGGTTTTTCACACCACATTATCGGAAGCGATAGAACATTATTCCGAAAATGCGCCAAGGGGCGAATTTGTGCTTATTGTAAGCGGTGCAAAAGAAGAAACCGCCGTTTACAGTATGGCGGATGCTTTAAAAATTGCAAATAAACTTATAGAGGAAGGGCAATCAACATCCGTGGCGGCAAAGGAAGCCGCAAATATTACGGGACTTAAAAAAGGCGAGATTTACAAAGCGCTTTTAAATGGGTGACAATTATGGATAATAACAAAGATTTTAAGGATATAGTGTCGGATTCACACTTAAAAAATAAGGAGTTTGTAGATTTGAGTTCTATGAGTAATAATTATAAAAGCCGCCGTTACAAAAAGAAAAAACACGGCATAGCGGGATTTTTTTCAAATATAGGCGAAGGTATTTCAAAATGGTGGCGTAAGGCGGGAAAACTGCAAAAAGCGGCAGTAATTTCGCTTACTTCGGTTGTTGCTGTTTTGCTTGCAGGTATCATTTTTGTTTCAACCTACTTTAATTACAATTACAATAAAATCACGGGCGATAACAGCGAACTGGGTTTTGAGGAAGTAATTGATAAAAAGGTAATGAATATTGCCTTGTTCGGTATAGATTCACGCAGTAAGGGCTTTAAGGGCAATTCGGACAGTATAATGGTGCTTTCGCTTAATTTCGAGAAAAAGGAAGTAAAAATTGTTTCCATTATGCGTGATTCGCTTGTTAAGATTGATAAAAAGGGTAAAACCACATACAACAAAATTAACAGCGCCTATGCTTACGGCGGACCGGAACTTGCAATTAAAACCATAAACGAAAACTTCGGACTTGATATTTCGGAATATGCCACCGTTAATTTCGAGGGTATGATGGATATTATAGACGCAGTAGGCGGAATTGATGCTGAACTGATAGACAAGGAAGTTGTACCCGCAAGTAAAAATGTTTATTTGCTAAACGGTTTAATTACGGACATTTGTTCAAGAATAGGTGAAGACCCCAAGAAACATTACATTTTAACCCCCGGCAAGCACCACTTAAACGGTATTCAGGCGGTGGCTTATTCAAGAATAAGAAAAGCACCCAATGTTTGGGGAACGAATAACGACTACGGCAGAACCGACCGCCAGCGTTATGTAATGGAACAACTCTTTAACAAGGCGGTAACCCTTAATAAATCGAGTTATATTAAGTTGGCTAAATCTTTAATCCCCTGCAGTGAAACCTCGCTTTCGTACAGTGATATTATAGGTCTTGCCACAGGTATTTTGCTAAAATCCCCTACATTCCAGCAGTCAAGAATCCCGTTGGATCAATATCTAATGTCTGCACCTACTATAAGAGGTGTTGGTTCTTGCGTTTATTATGACTTAAACTATGCTTCTAAAGTTTTGCACGCATTTTTGTATGACGATATTAAACCCGAAGACTATATAGAACAAAACGGAGTGGAAAAGAACGATTGGTACAAAAACAGAACAAGCGGTTCTTCGTCGAGTACATCTTCGAGCAAACCGAGTACTTCATCAAGTAAGCCGAGTACTTCATCAAGTAAGCCGAGTACTTCTTCTTCGGACAAATCTACTGTTTCTTCTGTAAGTTCTGCTTCGTCAAATACTTCGAGTACGTCTTCGGTTGTAACTTCTTCGGATAAGGACAAAGAAGAAAAACCGCAAAGCAGCGATGTCCCTTCGAGCAGTGAGCCGGATAAAAAACCGTCAGAAAAAGAAGATACCGACGACAAGGATAACTCCACCGACAAAGATAACCCTGCCGATAAGGATGATTCTTCTAAAGACACTTCCGCAGATTCGGGCAAAGTAGAGGAGTAAAATGAAAAGTAATTGCGAAAACTGCGCTAATTATGTTTACGACGACCAAACCGATGAGTTTTACTGCGAAGTTAATTTAGACGAGGACGAAATGCGTTTGTTTTTAACAAGCCAAACCTTTAATTGCCCGTATTTTAATTTTTATGACGAATACGGTATTGTAAGAAAACAAAATTGAGGAAAGCCAATGTTTTATGTTTATTTAGTATTAAGCGCCCTGCTTATACCCGTTTTGAATAATTTTTTTAAAATTCTGGGTTACGGTTATTCTTGGTGGTTAGTGCCGGTTTTGTTTGTCCTGTTTTTTGCCTCTTTTTTAATTTTACACGCAGTAATATTTGTGGTATCTTTCCTTTTGGGCGGTCAAAAAATTTCACCCGATAAAGCCCCCAAATATTACCGCTTTTTAGCAAAAATCACCGTTCCGCTTTTAGTAAAACTTGCAAGGGTTGAAATAAATGTCGGCGGAATGGATATTGACGATATCCCAAAAGACACAAGGGCGTTGTTCGTTTGCAACCACATACACGATTTTGACCCTATTATAATGTTAGATGTTTTTAAGGATTACGACATTGGCTTTATAGGCAAAAAAGAAATTTTTCAGAATATGTTTTTGGTTGGCGATATTATGCACAAACTTTACGGTCTGCCGATTGACAGGGAAAACAACCGTGAAGCTGCAAAAACTATTATAAACGCCATTAAAATACTTAAAGAAAATAAAGCGTCAATAGGTGTTTTCCCCGAGGGGTACACTAACCGAACCGACCAAATTCTCTTGCCTTTCAGAAACGGTGCTTTGAAAATTGCTTTTAAGGCACAAGTGCCGATTGTGGTTTGCACGGTAAAGGGTACAAAAGAAATTCCCAAAAGAATGTTCCGCAAAAAAACGGTTGTAAAATTTTGCGTAGCGGATGTCATTTATCCCGAACAATTTAAAAATTTAAATACGCAGGAATTAGGCGATAAAATTCATAATATTATGGAAACCGAATTAAAAAAGGATGAGAACTGACTCCCATCCTTTTTTAATTCAATATCTTAAATGAAATAGAAATTTGTGTCCCAAGCGGGCAAATAGGGGAAATGGCGGATATACATTTTATATTCGGGGTTAATACCGAGTACCGTTTTGGGAATTGATATTAAATCTTCGGTGCGGTGGTAAGCCGAAATAAGCATTTTGGGTTTGTTGTTTATAATTGTTTTAGCAGCCCCTTTAATAGCACCTATTTCTTCCCCTTCCACATCCATTTTTATAAAGGTTGGGTTCCCGTTTAAAGAGTCCACCGTAATACATTCGGTTTCGGTTCCGTTTCCGATTGACGAATTTCTCCCGCCTTTCATATTAAAAAATGCTTTACCGCATTTATCCGAAACACAGGCGTTTACAAGGTCAATGTTGCATAAATTCTGCGTATTTGCCTTTAATTTTTTAAAGGTTTTAAAGTCGGGTTCTACTGCGGTTATGTGGGTATAATCGGGGCAGTTTTTAATAAATTCAAGTACCGTGTCGCCGTTATATGCCCCTAAATCTATAAAGTTTTCTTTTTCTAATTTTAAAAACGAATCATACGGCTCGGTTGTTTCAACCTGACACTCAAGCAAATAATCAATTTTACCGCTTATTTTATAGTTTATAATGTTTTCGAATGTCTTTTTTGAAATACCGTCGCAAAGGCGGGAATAAACCCAGTCAAAAGACGGCTTGTTATTAAGATAATATTCTTCGGTAAAAAGTCCTCCGCCTATAACCGGCA
>CAMFZK010000003.1 GCA_946006915.1 uncultured Clostridia bacterium | reverse complement strand
GGTATTCCCTGCCAGCCAAAACGTGCGGTTGCGGGCGGTAACAACTCGGCAGGTATTCATTTAAGCCGTGAGGGTGTACGCACCCTTGCAATTTCTCTGCCTTGCAGGTATATTCACTCGGCCTCCTGCGTTGCAAATACCGAAGATTTTAAGGCGATGAAAGACCTTACCGAATATATGTTAAACGGTATTGCCGGCGGTAGCATTAAATGATTACTCTTGTAAATATACTACCGCAAATGAACAAACTCTCTGCCGAGGCGGTTAAGATTAAATGCCTTTTTGACTGTTATAAAGACGATAATTCGGTTATGTTTTGGGCAGAGGACGGCGACAAGGCGGTTATTTCCATGACCGACGGAAATATGGTTATTTACAATAACAATGCCGACACAGAGGAACTTTGCGAATTTGTTGCGGCAGTTAATCCCGTTTGTATTTTCAGCGATTATGAAACGCTTCGTAAAATAGACCGACTGCCGAGTGAGAACATAAATATTATGTACCGAAAGGCGGATATAACGGGCGAAACGGCGGGGGACAACCTTTCGAGTAAAGAAATCTACGAATTACTCGATGTCCCTGGGCTGTCATTACCCGAATACCCCTACTTTGCGGTGGATTACTGCCGACGGCTTAATAGGGGTTTTGCAAATTATTTCGGGATAAAGGAAAAATGTGCCGCCGTTACCTTTAACACCGGCAACACCGCCATAATTAACGGAATTGCAAGCCGTCAAAAAGGGTACGGCAGTATTGCGCTTAAAGCGATTTTGCAAAAAAACTACGGCAGGGACTTTTTGGTTTGTTGCCGAGATAAAGTAATGGAATTTTACACAAAAAACGGATTTGAAAAATTATATAATGCAGGATATTGGGTGAAAAACGGATGAATATTACCGAATTTTTTAATATAGATAACCGACTTTTGGAAATGGATAAAAAGGCACTTGCCGACTGTAAGCCGATTTTTGAAAAAATTGACAACACAACCGAATATAACCAACTGAAAGTGCTGAAGGCGTTTATTAAAAACGGCGTGAGCGAATCGGCTATGGCGGGTTCTACCGGCTACGGTTATGACGATAAGGGCAGGGAAATTTTAGAACGTGTTATGGCGGACTGTATGGGTGCGGAGGATTCTTTAATCCGTCACAACTTTGTTTCGGGTACACACACCCTTACGGTGGCACTTTTCGGTGTTTTACGCCCGGGTGATAAAGTTTTGGTTTTAACCGGCAGACCGTATGACACAATTACGGGTGTTTTCGGTATTGATGAAGTGACCGACGGTTCTTTGCGTGATTTCGGTGTTGAGTACAATCAGGTGGAATTAAAACCCGACGGCACACCCGATATTGAGGAAATCAAAAACTCCCTTTCAAAAAATGATTACAAAATGGCATATATTCAGCGTTCACGTGGGTACAGTACCCGCCCCACCCTTACTATTTACGATATTGAAAATTTGTGCAAAGCGGTAAGGGAAGTATCAAAGCAAACGGTTATTATGGTGGACAACTGCTACGGCGAATTTGTAGAGAAAAAAGAACCCTGCCAAGTTGGGGCAGACCTTGTTGCGGGTTCGCTTATTAAAAACCCCGGCGGCGGTATTGCCCCCACGGGCGGTTACATTGCCGGCAGACGTGACCTTGTTGAAAAATGTTCCTACCGATTAACCTGTGCGGGTGTAGGACGTGAAGTAGGGGCTACGCTCGGTCATTCAAGGGAACTTTATTTAGGGCTTTTTCAAGCACCCCACGTTGTAGGTGAAGCGCTAAAAACCGCTGTTTACGGCTCGGCTTTATTTCAAAATATGGGGTATGAAGTATCACCCAAACCACACGAAAAACGGGGAGATATTATTCAGTGCGTAACTTTAGGCAGTGCCGAAAAACTGATTTCGTTTTGCAAAGGTATGCAAAGCGGTGCACCGGTTGATTCTTTCGTAACCCCCGAACCGTGGGATATGCCTGGGTATACCGACCCCGTAATTATGGCGGCGGGTGCATTTACTTTGGGCGCTTCGATTGAACTTTCGGCTGATGCGCCAATCCGTCCCCCATACGCTGCTTGGATGCAGGGCGGTCTTAACTTCCACAGCGCCAAAGCGGGAATACTTTTGGCGGCACAAAAAATGAAAGAAAAGGAGTAACGCTATGAAACAAATTTTTGCGGGCGAAGTTTACGAAATTTTACCGCTTCCTAACGGAATAATTTTTTCATACTGCAAGGATATAATTGAACAACGGGTAGTAGTTGCCTTTAAAATGCTTTCCTTTGAAACGGGAAGATTTACCGATATTGCAAAAAATATTTATTTGCTTACCAAATTCGGCAACAACTATAAAGCCGTTGTCGAAAACTGCGAAAATTACATTACGGTAAAATCTATAATTCTTCCTAATTCCAAAGTTTTTCTTTTGTCGCAAAACGGCGAAGTTCAACTGATAGATACCGACGGTACAGCAATTTGGAAGGGCAGTTTAAACTACCGTGGGTTTACCCCTTCGGATATTGTGCCGTACAATAATTCCCTTTGGGCGTGTTACGGCGAAATCAACTCGATAGTGAGATACAATTTATCCACAATGCGGGAGGAATTGCGAATAGGCGGCAATAAATCCCCGTTTTGCGGTCCTAAAAGTTTGTTTATAGAGGGCAACTGCGTAACCGTCAGCAATTTCGGTTCTAAAAAACTTATAGAAGTTAATTTAGATTCTTACATTACATTAGACCGTGAAGAATTTGAAGAGCCGGTTAAACAGTATGTCAAGGCAGATAAATACCGCTTTGTGCTTTTGCAGTCCGGCGTGTATATGATTTAAATATTATAAAAACGGTGAGAGCAGTTTGCTTTCACCGTTTTTATGCGACACAAGTAATATTAACCCAACCTAAATTTCAAAACTTAAAATTACCCCACCTTTTTCTATGTAAAAACTGCAAAGACCTCCGGTTTGAAAAATTTCAACATCCTTTGCACCGTATTCACTTTTTAAAACCGTTTCAAAAAGTTCCGCCAAGGGTTTATTAAAACAGTGTGCAATACGCACCTTGCCGTTTTTATATCCAAATTCTTTAAGGTGTTTCAAAATAGCGGAGATACCCTTTTTTTCGCCTCGTGCTTTTTCAAGAAGTTCCAAAACGCCGTCTTCGCTTGCTCTGCCTATAATTCTAATTCCCAAAATACCCGCAATTTTTGCGGCCGCTTTGCTTACACGTCCGTTATTTGCAAAATTTATTAGCGATTCATTCATAAAAATCAGTTTGGTGCGTTTTTGGTATTCGGTAATTTCTTCGCATATTTTATCAAATTCTTTGCCCGATAAAATTAGTTCTTCCAATTTTTCGGCAATAAGTTTAAGCTGCGGTCCTGCCGAAAGGGAATTTACCACAAAAACTTTGCGGTCGGGGTGTTCGGTTTCGTATTCCTGTTTTGCAATGGACGCCGCATTGTAACTGCCTGAAATATTGCTTGAAAGAGTTATACAAAATACATATTTACTCTCCCCGAAACAGTTAAGCCAGTCACTTACTGCGGGGCAGGAGGTAGTCGTCCTTCCCGAATATGCTTTGAGTTCTTCCACCATTTGGGCTACATTAAGTTCGGAATTATCGGTATATTCTTTTTCACTTGAAATAATTTTAAGCGGTGCAATTTCACAAGGAACGGTTTTTAAATTTAATACATCCACCGAAGAATCTGCAATAATTTTGTAATCCATAAATATCCCTCTTTTATTTTTTCTAAAAACATTATCCCATATTTTGGCTTTTTTGGCACTCTAATAGTTAAAAAAACCATTCTACGCTTGGTAGAATGGCAATTCTATGGTTTGCAGAGAGAAAAACTGAGTTTATCCCAAGGACGCCGCACCGATAATACCCGCATCGTTTCCGAGTTTGGCAATTTTAAGTTCGGTGTTTTTTGCCTGTCTTTCATAGCCGTAGGAATTTTGTTTTATAAGTTCTTTTAAGGGGTTTAAGAGATAGTCCCCCTCACCGCAAACACCGCCGCCGATACACAAAACTTCCGGTTGGAAAATGTTAATAATATTAGCAATACCGCAAGCCAAGTAACCGATATACATATCAACAACTTCTTTTCCTGCTTTGTCACCCTTGCGTGAAGCGTCAAAAGCGGTACGGCCGCTTGTATTATTGATATCACCGTCTACCATTTCCCACATAATAGTATCTTTGGTTTCGGCTAATTTTTCCTTGGTCATATTTATAAGTCCTGTTGCGGAACTGTATGCTTCAAAGCAACCTTTTCTTCCGCAATTACACTGTCTTCCTCCGAATTCAATAACGGTATGGCCGAGTTCCGCACCCGCATAGTTAAATCCGGAATAAAGTTTACCGCCGATAACAATTCCGCCGCCGACACCGGTACCTAAAGTTATCATAACAACATCGTCAAGTCCTTTGCCTGCACCTGCTTTAGCTTCTGCCAATGCGGCTGCGTTAGCATCGTTTTCGACAAATACATTTTTAACCGGAATACGGTTTTTAAGTTCCTGTGCGATAGGATAATTTTCCATTTTAATATTAGGGGAATACCTTACAACACCGTTTGCAATATCAACTGCACCGGGAGTTGCAATACCTACAGAACCGATATCTTCGAAGGTCAAATTAAGACGTTCCACGAGCGACTTGCAAAGATTTGCCATATCGTCCATAATAGCGCTTGTAGGACGTTCGGTTCTGGTAGGCACTTTGTCCTTTAAAACAATGTTGTAATTTTCGTCCACAATACCTATGGCAATATTAGTACCGCCAAGGTCAATACCTATGTTATACATAATTTTCACCAACCGTTTTTTCTTTTATTATATCAGAGCACATCATAAATGTAAAGAAAAACAACCTATACTGTTGCATATATTTTTAAAATGTGCTATAATCCTTTTAATTAAGCAGTTTTCTGTAATCACTGCCGAAAAGTTCCCCTGCAAACCAAACTTCCTTTACCGTAAAGGTTTTACCGTTTAGGTAGTTCAAAATACCTGCATCGGTTTTAAAGTCAAAGGTTAATTTGTAAGAATAAAGTGCTTGTTTATTAAAACCTAACTTTTTATCGTCTTTAAGTTTGCCGTATTTGCCGTCACCCAAAAGCGGATGACCGATGGATGCCATATGCGCCCTTATTTGGTGGGTTCTGCCCGTAAGCAGTTCTATTTCTAAAAGCGAAAGCCCGTTTTTGGACTGTAAAATGGTGTATCGGGTTTTAATTGTCCGTGCGTTTTCGGTTTTGTTTTTCAGTAAATAAACCTTGTTTTTATCCTCGTTTTTTTCTAAATACCCTTCTAGCGTGGCGGTTTTTTGTTTGGGTATGCCGTGTACTACCGTTAAATAGCGTTTATCAATTTCACGGTATTTAATTTTATCGCACAAAATGCGTAACGCTTCGGCATTTTTTGCGGCTATTACAATTCCCCCCGTGTTGCGGTCAATACGGTTTGCAAGTGCGGGGCGAAAACTGTTTTCGTCCTTTGGGTTATACTCGCCCTTGTCGTAAAGGTAGTGCTGAATACGGGCAATAAGGGTGTCGCTATACTCGTTTTTGTCAGGGTGAACCAAAAGCCCTTGCTTTTTGTTTACAAGTAGGATATTTTCATCTTCATATACAATATCAATATTTTTAGAAGCCGATAAAAAGTCATACTTCGGTTTAATTTCTACAAAAAATTCGTCATTTATGTATGCCGTCACACAGTCACCCTCTTTCAGTCGGGTGCTTATTTCGGCACGTTTGGAATTTACCTTAATTTTTTTGGTACGTATGTATTTAAACATAAGTGATGTCGGCAAAGCGGGGCAGTTTTTTTGTATAAACTTGTCAAGCCGTAAAGTGGCATCATTTTTAGTGATTATAAATTCTTTCATTATTACACCTTTAGATAATTTTTTTAACAAAGAGGGTTAAAATGGCAAACGATTTACACAAACAACACAGGGAGCGTGTGCGTAAGGAATTTTTGGAAAACGGCTTTTCGGACAGTACTTCGGCACACAAATTTCTTGAACTTTTGTTGTTTTACTGTATTCCGAGAAAGGACACAAACGAAACCGCTCACCTGCTTTTGAAGGAATTCGGTTCGCTTTCGGGAGTTTTAGAAGCCGAAACTTCCGATTTAATTAAGGTTAAAGGTATCGGCGAAAATACCGCCGCTTTGATTAAACTTATGTTACCGCTGTTTAGAAAATACCAAAGCGAAAAAACGGCGGGGAAACCTAAGTTTACAAATATGGACGATATATTTGATTTCCTTATTAAGAAATACATCGGTTATACTTCCGAAGTGTTTATGGTTACTTCCTTTGATAACGAAGGGTGTATGATTGCCTGTGACAAGGTAAGTCACGGGGATACATCTTCGGTTGGTGTTCCGATAAGGGATATTATTCAAATTGTGCTTAAAAGGAATACTTCTTTTGTAATTATATCTCACAATCACACTTCGGGCAACGCATTGCCGAGCAAAGCGGATATTGAAATGACCAAAACACTTAAAACCACCCTAAACCAAATGGGTGTAAAACTTTTAGATCACGTAATTGTAGTTCCGGGTGACTGTGTTTCGTTGTTTCAAAGCAATGAATACAAAGATATTTTTATATAACACTAACAATTATAAAATATTGCAAAAAAACTGTCAAGTTTTACTGTTTTAATTGACAAACCTTTTTCAATGGGCTAATATATAGTAAATTATAAATACAGGAGTTGGTTTTTGTGGACGACAGTCCGGCGGGTAATATAATTCTATTCGCTTGTTTAATTACTTTAAGTGCTTATTTTTCGGGTACGGAAATTTCTTTTGCATCGGTTAACCGTATTCATATGATAAGCAAGGCATCCAAAGGTAATAAGGGCGCTGAACGTGTGCTTTATATACTGGATAATTTTGACGAAGCACTTTCGGTTTTGCTTATAGGCAACAATATTGTGAATATTGCCTGCGCTACCCTTGCAACCGCTGTTACGGCACATTTGGGTGCTTATTGGGTTACGCTTTCCACCGTTATTGCCACGGTTATAATTTTCATTTTCGGTGAAATTTTGCCAAAGTGTTTGGCACGTGCCTGCAACGAAACATTTTCCGAAATTTCTTCTTTTGTTTTAGTTTTTTTAATGAAAATTTTAAAACCGCTGTCGGCAATGTTTACCTTTCTTACGGCTTTGGTTTCAAAACCGTTTAAAAACCGAACCGAAAATCAGGTTACAATGACCGAAGAAGAACTTACCGATATTGTTGAAAATATCTCACAAGAGGACGGGTTCGACCAGGAAAAAGGCGAACTTGTTAAGTCTGCTTTGCATTTTGCGAATTTAAAGGCAAGGGATATTATGACCCCTTGGCAAGATGTGCAAAAAATAACTACCTCTTTAAAAACTCCTCAAATTCTTGAAATTGTTAAAAATTCGGTTCATTCGCGAATCCCCGTTGTAGACCGTAAGGGCAACGTTAAGGGTGTTTTGCAAATGCGCAAATTTTTTAAATCTTATATTAAATTTAAAAACAACGTTATTTTGGCAAGTGTTATCGACTATCCGTTTTTTGTAAGCGACCAACTGCCGATTGATGATGTTTTGACCCAAATGAGCAACCACCGCAGGAATTTAAGCATTGTGCGTGACGGTGAGGGTAATGTTTTGGGAATCCTCACGGTTGAGGATATTTTGGAAGAACTTGTCGGCGAAATCTATGACGAGGATGACATAGGAGGTGCCGATAATGAATAGTGTTTTAAACTATTTGGCGGTTTTCCTGCTTATTGCCGTTTCGGCGTTCTTTTCGGGTACGGAAATTGCCTTTTCCGCAGTTAATTCGGTACGGCTTAAAAACCGTGCAAAAAACGGCGGAATTGCGGCTAAAACCGCTCTTAAGGTTTACGAATCTTACGAAAACCTTTTAAGCACAATACTTATCGGTAACAATATTGCCAATATGGCTTCTTCCGCTATTGCCACTATTATTGCTATAAACCTTTTGGGCGAAAATTACGCCTGGGTTTCTACGGCGGTAATGACCTTGTTGGTGCTTACCTTTGGGGAAATTATACCAAAAGTTATTGCCAAACAGTTGCCCGAAGAATTTTGCGTTTTGTCCTCGGTACCGATATATATTCTCTCCCTTATATTTAAACCCGTTAATCTTTTAGTAACGGCACTTATAAATTTGGCTTCCAAACTTTGGCAAAACGGTGTTAGTGACAGTGAGGCGGTTTCGGAAGACGATTTTGAAAATATTATTGACATTGTAGAAGACGAGGGTGTGCTGGACGAAGAACAGTGCGACCTACTGCAAAACGCACTCGATTTTGACGAGGTTTTAGCATACGAAATTATAACCCACCGTGTGGATATGGATGCGCTTGACATTCGTGACCCTTATGAAGTGAATGTTAAAAAGTGCGAAGAATCTATTTATTCACGCTTGCCGGTTTATGAAGACACAACCGATAATATTATTGGTATTCTTCACCTAAATCACTTTTACAAAAGTTATATTGAAAACGGCAAAGTAAATTTCCGTGAATTGTTGCTGCCGGTAAATTTTGTGCATAAAACAATGCCCCTGCCCGACGTTTTGGAAAAAATGAAAGAGAATAAATGCCACATGGTAGTAGTGCTGGACGAATACGGCGGAACTATGGGTATTTTGACTATGGAGGATGTTTTAGAGCAACTTGTGGGCGAAATTTTTGACGAGTCGGACGAAATTGAACACGAATTTGTTTGCATAGACGATACCCATTTTGAAGCCGACGGCGATATGCGTGTTTACGACTTTTTTGACGAGTTTGACATTGACATTGACGAAAACGAGGATTTTGAGGGCGACACCGCAACGGTAGGCGGGTGGACACTTACTATGCTTGACGGCGAACCCGAAGAAAATGCAAGTTTTAAGTTTGAAAACTTGGAAATCACCGTTTTAAAGACCGACGGCTACCGTGTAGAGCGTATAGGTGTTTGTAAATTATAAAAGGCGCTGTCCGATAGACGGTTAGCCCTCAAAGATAAGTTAAGAAATAAGCCGTATCATTGGGGAATGGGCGGTTTATTTCTTTTTTATTGCAACTATGTATCCTGTAGCGAATATAATAATTAGAATTATAAAAGTCGCTTGTTCCATAAGCAATGCCCCCTTTCGAGGGGTTTGGGTCTCCCGTGGAGACCGCTGTGAAACAGCAACACCGACCGAGGCGGGAGCAGAGACAGATTTAACCGTCCACCGTTTAAGGACAACACCTTAAGCGTGCTTTTAGGCACTAATCGTATTTTGCATATTCTGTGAAATATGTCAATTTTTTTAAAAAACGAGAGTCACACAAGAAAAAATAAAAAAGACCAATTAAAAGTTGACTTTTTTTTAAAAGTGTGATAATATAGTAACCGTAATTTTGAGAATGTTTAAAACCAAACTCATAAAAACAGTTTGTAACAACATACTTTGCGCTGATAGCTCAGCTGGATAGAGCATCTGCCTTCTAAGCAGAGGGTCGGGGGTTCGAGTCCCTCTCAGCGCGCCAGTTAGAAAAGGGAGTAGAGTTAATCTCTGCTCCCTTTCTTTTTTGTACAAATCTGCACCACCAATCAAGCGTCGTTTCAACTCGCTTTCTTGGGAGGGACTCTCGCTTGGAAAAACAGTCCACCGGACTGTTTTTCCTTAACGCTCGGCTCTCAGCGCGCCAAAAATAAAGGACTACTGCGGTAGTCCTTTATTTTTATCCAATCCGAAGGATTGGTATGTAATCTCGCATAAGCGAGTATGTAATCGCCGTAGGCGTATGTCATCACGCTTTAGCGTGTATTTTTTCTTCGGATTGATAACATACCGAAATAAATTTCGGATTACATACATTTTCTTGCGAAAATGATTACATTCCGTCTTGCGACGGATTGCATACAACTATATAGTATACAGCATTTAAAATCAAGAATTTTAACACCGTTCTCTTTTGAACACCCATCACAAAGCCCCAAAGGCGTATGCTTTTGGGGCTTACTTTTTACCTCTTCACTTTTCACTCTTCACTACATATGCCTTTGGTGCTTTGGAAGTAATAAGTAATAGTGAATAGTGAAAAAGTGTATAATGAAAAATGACCTTTACAATTTTTCATAAATTTCTACCGCATTTGCATCGTCATACGGCGGGATTTTAACCGAGATAAACTCCGATTTAGAGGTGGGAACATTTTTGCCTACATAATCCCCTCTAATAGGCAGTTCACGGTGTCCCCTGTCAACCAGCACGGCAAACTGAATTGTTGCCGCCCTGCCGAAGCGCAAAATCGCCTCCATAGCCGCTCTTGCCGTTCTGCCTGTATACAGCACATCGTCAACCAAAATAACATTTTTACCCACAACTGAAAAAGGTATATCACAGGGTTGGATTACCGGGTCGGTCGAACTTACGGTTAAATCGTCACGGTAAAAGGTTATATCCAACACGCCGGTAGGGACTGTAACACCCTCTATATTATATATATTTTCGGCAATCATTTGCGCTAACGGCACACCTCGGCGCTTAACACCGATTATACACAAATTATCGCACCCGTTATTTCTTTCCAAAATTTCGTGTGAAATTCTTTTAAGCGCCCTGCCGATTGCCGCTTCATCCATTAAAACTGCCTTAAATTTATTCATAAAAGACCTTCCGAATTAAATAGTTTAAGTAATAATTTCATAAAATACCTGCATATACATATTATATATGTGTATACCGAAAAACCACAAATTGAGTATATCACAATACCGTTTTTTTGTAAAGCCATTTGCACAATATTTAGTTGTATTCTTAAAATGAGTTAAAAAAACATACTACCGTTAGTATATTTGAGTGATTTTTAGGCGAGTTATCAACCGTGCGTACCTTTATTTTGTATGGTTGCACAACCTAATTGTAAAAAAATGTCAATAAATCACGTAATTTTAATGGTTACAAGTTTGTAACTTTTATATTTTCGGTTATTTTTCGTCATTTTGCATAAAATTACGCCTATTTTTTAGTTTGACATTATCAAAAATCAGCTTTATAATAGGCGTGCTTTGAAAAAATAGGTGAAAAATATTGTTTTATCTATATTAAAGGAGTTATTGGATGATAGAAAAAATAAAGTACCATTTGTCTTCTTTCCTTAAAAGCAGACAAATGCGAGTAAGCGCCATAAGTTTACTTACCGCTCTTACCGTCGCAGTAGTTACTTTACTAAACTGCTCAGTCCACACAATTAAAATTTTCGACGGTGAAAAAACGTACACCGTTCGCTCACTTAATAATAATGTAGCGTCGGTTGTATCGGGTTTGGAACTTATGTCTAAAAATTATTCGGTTTTAAAAACCGAAGTTTCCGGCCGTTTAACACAGGTTGAAATCTCTTACGGTTACCCAGTATACATTACAATGGGTGACAAAACTTCCGAAATTGAATTTTTCGGCGGCACAGTAGCAGACGCTATGAAAACCGCCGGCATTACGGTAGACGAGTTTGATTTTATTGAACCCGCTTTAGACACTGTAATTACCGATACTGTTTATATTGACTATACCGATATAGAATATGTAAACGGCAGTTATGAGGAAAAAATCCCCTACGAAACCGAAACGGTTTATTCGGACACTTTGAAAAAAGGCACTACCGTAACCACATTAGGTACTGACGGTGTTCAAAATGTTTACTACACCGAAAAATTGGTAAACGGTGTTTCGGTTGAAAAAACCGTTACCGGTACCGAGGTTGTAACAAATGCGGTTAACACACAAATTATGGTGGGTAATAAAAAAACCTCTAATGTAAGCAGTAATGTTAACTGTGTTTCAACCCTTACCCCCTCTTCGCCGATTGAACTTGATTCTAACGGCGTTCCGGTTAATTACAAATCTAAAATGACCGTAAGGGCAACCGCTTACACCTACACCGGCCGCAACTGTGCAACAGGTGTTGCGCCGCAACCCGGTTATATTGCGGTTAATCCTAAAGTTATTCCTTACGGAACAAAAATGTATATTAAAACGGTTGACGGTAAATATATTTACGGATATGCCGTTGCTGCCGATACCGGCGGATTTATTAAAAAGCACCCCACCGGCGTTGACCTGTTCTTTTCAAGCGCAAGTGCTTGCTCCGCTTTCGGTGTAAGATACGCTGAAATTTATATTTTAGAATAATAAAAACGAGACAGAAATTTTTAAAGGTTTCTGTCTCGTTTATTTTTTGGTTCTATTCCTAATGTTGGGGTTTCAAGACTTATCGCCTCCCTCTGACGAGGGAGGTGGCGCGGCTTTGCCGTGACGGAGGGAGAGAAAGAATAAAGTTATATATGTACTTTGGCTTTTCTCTCCCTCAGTCTCGCTTTGCTCGACAGCTCCCTCGTCAGAGGGAGCCAATCCACACCCCAACATTTACAAAAGAACCTATTTTTTTAGATATTCGTCACAGGGTTATTATAGTGGAACGAAACTTCACGGTAAAATGCGGCTTTTGCGGCCTCGGTATAGGGCAGTAACCAAATCAACCCGATTCCCAGCGACAAAACGCACAAAAATGCCCAACCGATAAAACTAAACTCCAAGCAGAAAAGTTGGAATCTATGTCCGTACATCATTTTTTTGGATAACTCAAGTGCTTCTTTTGTGGTGAGTTCGGGATTTTCTGCCAATATGTAATCGGTCAAAGCGTAGTTATAAGACGCTACAATACCCGGAATTATAAACAACAAAGTCCAAAGCACAATGTAAAGGGTTCTTACAATGCGTGTAATAATTGCCACTTTCCAAAAACGCATATAACTGAAAAGGGTTGCAAATCGTGCTTCGGTTACATTATCAACCAAATCCAAATTAAACTTTGCATAACCTATCCCCACAATACTGCCTATAAAGAGGCGGGCGATAGAAAAAACCAAGGCGATATTAAGTAAGAATGCACCGACTGCTCCTAAAAATACCATTTGAGAGCCGTTAAGGTTGCTAAACCAGGAAAAAATACTGTTTCCTGCGGTTTCATTGTCAGAATAATTGAAGTTAAAATTGATATTAGCCGAATATATACCTCCCAAAAGCGAAGCGACAATACTCGACCCGATGGCAACACCCCATCGTCCCGTAAGTGCTCTGCGTGCTATAAATCTTAAATCTGAAGAACTTCTCATAATTAAACTCCTTTTTATTTTTATAATGTTTTGGCTATTTCTTTGATATATTCCTTTAATTGGTCACGAGTTTCGGGGTGGGACAGTCCCACTTCGATATTTGCCTTAAGTATTCCGAACTTATTTCCCATATCGTAACGGGTTCCGCTGAATTCAACCCCTATCATACCCTTTGTACGTGCTATAGTTGCCATAGCGTCGGTCAGTTGTAGTTCGTTACCTGCACCAAGCGGTGTTTTTTCAAGAATTTGGAAAATTTCGTTGTCAAGTACACATCTGCCCAGAACCGAAAAATTTGAAAACTTCGTTTCTAACGACGGCTTTTCAATCATATCGGTAACATTGTAATTCATATTGTCTATTCTTTCGGTTTTAAGGGAAGAATATTTAACAACAAGTTCGTCCGGCACTTCCTTAATACCTACAACGCTTTTTCCGAAAGTTTCGTACGCTGCTATAAGTTCCCCTATTGCGGGAACTTCGCCTATTATAACATCGTCCCCGTAAAGAACGGCGAAGGGCTCGTCACCCACAAACTGTTTGGCACGAAGTACCGCATCCCCCAAACCACGGGTTTCCTTTTGGCGCAAGTAATAAATATTTGCCATATTTGCAAGGTTGTTTAGTTCCTCTAACGTGTCGGTTCTGCCACGCTTTTCTAACATATTTTCCAGTTCAACCGAATGGTCAAAATGGTCTTCTATTATACCTTTTCCACGGTTGGTAATAATTAAAATATCGGTAATTCCCGCTTTTACCGCTTCCTCTACTATATACTGTATTGCGGGTTTATCCACAATGGGGAGCATTTCTTTAGGACAGGATTTTGAAGCAGGCAACACTCTTGTGCCAAGACCGGCGGCGGGGATAATTGCTTTTTTGATTTTCATAACATTTTCTCCCTTTTTAAATTAAAGTTGAAATTAAAGCGGGTATGTACCTTACCGCAAATGCGCCTATAAAGAATAAAAACAAACTTGTACCACCCTTTTTACGGCAGTCGGTATCAAAATCATCACTTGTTTTTTTAAGTTGCCTTACCGTGTTTACGGTGTGGCACTTGTACAAATAATCACCGAACAGTGCAGAAAAAAGCGAAACCGCCAAACCAATCCACATACCGATAAATGCAATATAAATAACGGCAGGGCTGATGTTTCCGATATTTGCCATAACTTTTTGGGTCATTTCAAAATAAGAGCCGGTTTCCATAACACCTAAATTAAGAATAACTTTTTGAAGCGGTATTGACAATAAGCCCGAAATAACATTCAAAAAACCGACAATTATGCCGTTTTTATACATTTTACGGGACAAAAACCACCCGCACGGAAAAAGTAGTGCCAAAAAGTTCCACGAAATTTTGCTTTGCTTCCCGAGTTTTACAAATTTCGGGATATACCGCATTGTGTTGGAAAAAACAAACTTTGCGGCATCTTCTGCGGTTACGTCTTCCTCTATTAACTGCTCTTTCGGAACACCGCCTAAAAGGTCAAAATAAATCGGTGAATTAAAAGGCGGATTAAAGCCACCCTGCCCGTCGGTTTTGGTTTCCTCCTTAGGTGGGGTTTTCGCTTGTTCTTCCTGCTGTTTTTGTTTTAGTTTATCGTACTGCATATCGGTCCCGTGGGTTTGCTCTAACGCACAGTGACCTATGGAATTATAACACTCCCTATGGTGCGGTGCACCGCAAACAGGGCAGTAAACCACGTCATCCTCTTCAAATAAATAGGAGTGACATAAACTGCAGGAAAGATTTTTTTGTTCTATACTCATACAGTTGCTCCTTGCAAACTTTCAATTTTTGAAAACAATTTATCGAAGTATTCTTTTCCGTAGTTGTGAAATTCGGCTTTTTTAATCATACTTTGCAGTTCTTTGGGGGTTACCCATTTAGCACTTGCAACCTCGCTTTCCTGAAGTTTAAGTTGGTTTGCGGGGGTATTACAAATAATTGCCCAAACGTCAAGAAAGGAATTTCGCCTTTTAAGCCGAAAAATTTTATTAAGTGTTTCGGGTGTGGAAGTAATGCCCAATTCTTCAAACAGTTCACGGCTTGCCGCTTTGTAGGAATCCTCGCCCGAAATTGCCGCACCGCCGGTTGCCGCCCATTCACCCGGCATTAGTTTTTTGGTTTTAGAACGTTTTTGTATTAAAATTTTACCGTCGTCCGACAATATCCATATATGCACAACAAGGTGATATTCGCCGGGTTTTAAAGCACCTATACCCCTAACGGCGGTTTTACCGGTTAAAACACCCTGCTCGTTCAGTATGTCCCATCTTTCGGTCATCATTGTTTTTCTGCAACTTCCCCTGCTTTTTTGTAAATGCTGTTTGGCGCAACAACTCCACGTACCGAAGAAAGCGGATAAATGTTTGTGTTTTTACCTATAACCGTACCGGGATTTAAAACACTTCCGCAGCCAACTTCAACGCCGTCACCAATCATAGCACCGAACTTTTTAAGAGAGGTTTCAAGGGTTTCACCGTCGTTTTTAACCGCAACCAAGGTTTTATCCGACTTAACATTGGAAGTAATAGACCCCGCACCCATGTGCGAACCATAACCCAAAACAGAATCTCCCACATAATTGTAATGCGGAACTTGAACCTTGCCTATAAGCACAACATTTTTAAGTTCGGTAGAGTTACCTACAACACAGTTATTACCGACAAGAGCATTGCCCCTAATAAAAGCACAATGCCTTACTTCGGTATTTTCGCCGATAATGCAGGGGCCGGAAATAAATGCCGAGGGGGCAATTTTAGCCGATTTTGCAATCCAAATATCGTCCCCCAAATCTTCATAAACCTCCTTGTCAAGAGTAGGTCCTACATTTTTAATATAATCGCCTATTTTAGGCAATACTTCAAATGGGTAGGTTAAGCCCTCAAACAAAGGCGCAATAACAGGATTTTCAATGGTATATAATTCTTTTATTGTGATACTGTCCATAAACTTTCTCCTTAAAAAAGTTCTCATTGTATTATATTATACCAAGATTATAAAAAATTTTCAACAATTTATATTTTGCTATTGTAAAATTTAAAATGTTATGTTAAAATCAGTATTGTTAAAGTGCATTGCGTGTCGGAATGTGCGAATGGGCGGGTCCTGTGCGACGGGATGCTACGAACCATGTCAGGCGGGGAACCGAGCAGCATTAAGTAGTTTTTTCTGTGCGCCGCAGTAAATCGGCTCATTCGTGCATTCGGATACGCAAGTTTTTTATGAAGGAAGTGACAAAAAGTGGCATACCAAGCATTGTACCGTAAATACCGCCCTAAAACCTTTTCGGACGTTGTGGGTCAAGAACACATAACCGGAACCTTAAAAAACGAATTGGCAAACGGCAAAACGGTTCACGCTTATCTTTTTACCGGCACACGGGGAACGGGTAAAACCAGTTGCGCTAAAATTCTTGCCAACGCCGTAAACTGTTTAAATCCCCAAAACGGTGATCCTTGTTTGGTGTGTGAGAGTTGCAAAAGCATTTTAAACGACCAAAATACCGATATTGTTGAAATAGATGCCGCTTCCAACAACGGGGTTGAAAATATTAGGGAACTTAAAGAAAGAATAACCTTTGCACCTGCCTCCTCTAAATACCGTGTTTATATTATAGACGAGGTTCATATGTTAAGCATCGGCGCTTTTAATGCCTTGCTTAAAACTTTGGAAGAACCGCCAAAGCACGTTATTTTTATTTTGGCAACCACCGAAGTGCATAAACTTCCCGCAACCATTTTGTCACGTTGTCAACGGTTTGATTTTAGACGTATAGACACCGAAAAAATTTGCGAACGTTTGCAGTATGTAGCACAAAATGAAGGGTTAACCCTCACAGACAATGCGGCAACGCTTATTGCCTCTGCGGCGGACGGCGGTATGAGGGACGCTCTTTCCATTCTTGATTTATGTGCTTCGAGCAGTAAAGATATTGACGAAAGCATTGTGGAAAGCGTTTGTGCAATGGCAGGCAAAGAATATCTTTTGGAACTTGCCGGTTTTATTAAACAAAGGGACACCGAAAACGCCCTTTTAATGCTTGATAAACTGCACAATTCTTCGGTAGATATGTTGCGTCTTTTGGGCGAACTTATTTCCCACTTTAGGGATTTAATGATTATTAAAACCGTAAAATCGGACAAAAAACCCATAGTCTGTTCTTCTTCCCATTTAGAAAAGTTGGAAAAACAGGCGGCGGATTTTGACATTAAAGATATTATGTATACACTTGGTATTTTGCAGTCTTCCGTCCCCTTAATGCAAAGCGGTAACCGCCGCTGTGAAATGGAAATGGCGGTTATTAAACTTTGCAACCCCGCTCTTTCGGTGGATTTGCAGTCGCTTGAACGGCGAATTTCGGCTTTAGAACAGGGTGGCATTAAGTTTAAGCCAAAACCCGAACCCAAAATCACCGAAACAGAAGAAGCCAAAGAAATAGAAATTCCCGAAGAACCCAAACCCTCGGTGCAACCAAAAACCGAAGAAACTGCGGTGGAAAAATGGGACGAAATTGTAAGTATTTTAAAAACCACCTGCCCGCTTATTGCAGGGGTTTTAGAAGATTCAAACGCTTATATTAAAGGTCCTTATTTGCTGATAGACGCTAAAAGCACCCAGTTTAAAACCTTGATTAACAGTTCCGGCGGAATGTATAAGGACGCTATAAGAAAAGCCGCCGAAAAGGTTTTAGGCGTCACCTATAAATTAGGACCTTATACCAAACCCGTAAAGACCGAATCCCAGGATCCGCTTGCGGTTTTGGCAGAAAAACTTAAAAATTTTGAAGTAAATTGACAGGAGATATATTATGAAAGTAAGATTACCTAATTCCGGCGGCGGAAATATGAACCAAATGCTTAAACAGGCGCAAAAAATGCAGGAGGATATGGCAAATTTGCAAGCCGACCTTGAACAAAGGGAATATACCGCAACTTCCGGCGGCGGAATGATTGAAGTAACGGTTGACGGCAAACACCTTATTAAAACCCTTAAAATAAATCCCGACGCCGTAGACAAGGACGATACCGAAATGCTTGAAGACCTTATTACCGTTGCGGTGAATGAGGCAATTTCGAATGCTATTAAAACCGGCGAAGAGGAAATGGGAAGTATTACAAGCGGACTTAATATTCCGGGACTTTTCTAATTATGGCAAACTATAACATAGTCCCCTTAACCGAACTTGTATCCCAGTTTGAACGGTTGCCCGGCATTGGTAAAAAAACGGCGCAACGGCTGGCTTATCATATTTTGGAACAACCGCCCGAAAGAGCCGAAAAATTTGCCGAAGCACTTGTAAACGCAAGGAAAAAAATTCATTTTTGTAAAGAATGTCAGGGTTTTACCGACCTTGACATTTGCCCCATTTGTGCCGACGGTTCACGTGACCGGTCGGTTATTTGTGTTGTTGCCGAACCCAAGGACATTATGGCGTTTGAACGCACAAAAGAATTTGGCGGCACATACCACGTACTGCACGGTGTTATTTCCCCGCTTGACGGTATAACACCCGATAATTTAAGAATAAAAGAACTTATGGCACGGCTTTCAAACAGCGAAGTTAAAGAAATAATAATGGCTACCAACCCAACGGTAGAGGGGGAGGCAACCGCAAGTTATATTTCCCGCCTTGCAAAGCCAATGGGTGTTAAGGTAACACGGCTGGCTTACGGTATTCCGGTTGGCGGCGACCTTGAATATGCCGACGAATACACCCTAACCCGTGCTTTAGAAGGAAGAAATGAGATTTAGTAAATGGAACAAAAAAAGATTGACCGTATAAATGAATTGGCGAGAAAGCAAAAATCGGTAGGTCTTACCGAAAATGAAAAGAAAGAACAGTACGCTTTAAGACGGGAATATATTGACTCTTTTAAACGAAGTCTTATAGGTCAACTTGAAAATACCTATATATTAAGACCTGACGGCACAAAGGAAAAGGTTCACAGAAAAGACCAAGATACCGCAAAGTAGGTGAAGATTTGTTTTCAAGAATTAAGAGTGTAGGAATTTTCGGTATAGATTCTTATATGATAGAGGTTGAAGCCGATATATCTAACGGTCTTCCCTCTTTTGATATTGTAGGTCTTCCCGACACGGCGGTTAAAGAATCACGGGACAGGGTGCGTGCGGCAATTAAAAACTGCGGTTTTAAGTTTCCCGTTTCCCGTATAACGGTTAATTTAGCCCCCGCTAACCGCAAAAAAGAGGGTTCGATTTACGATTTACCCGTTCTGCTTTCAATTTTAAAGGCATCGGGCCAGTTTAAAGCGAATTTAGAAGATTCGGTAACAATAGGCGAAGTAGCGCTTGACGGTATGATTCGTTCGGTAAACGGGGTTTTAGCCCTTACCATTACTGCGGCAGAAAACGGAATTAAAAGCATTTTTGTTCCAAAAGCAAATGCCGCCGAAGCCGCTATTGTAGACGGAATTGACGTTTACGGTGTTGAAAATGTTAAACA
>CAMFZK010000002.1 GCA_946006915.1 uncultured Clostridia bacterium | reverse complement strand
ATTCCGAGCCATATTATAACATATATCGACAATATCTGCAATCGTAATCTTTTTAAGCTTTGGATTCACAGTAAAGGCAACGGTAGATGCGGTTTTCTCTATCTGTTAATTTAAAAATTTGGGGTAATTCCTGCTCTGTTGTGGTAATACAGCGTGGATTTTTGCATTTAATAACCCCTGTCAACTGCCTAGGTAATTCAATTTGCTTTTTTTCGGCAATAACGCCGTTTTTGATTACATTTACCGTAACATCGGGGTCAACGTAACCTAAAATATCGGTATTAACCTCAATATCGGCATCTATTTTAATAATATCCTTTTTACCCATTTTTTTGCTTGGTACATTTTTAATAAGCGCAACCGAACAGTCAAGTCCGTCAAGATTTAAAAGGTTGAAAATCTTCATACCAAGCCCTGCGGTAATATGGTCGATAACAAATCCGTTTTTAATTGAATCAATATTCATTATTCTACCCCCAAAAGCATTAAAATTAAAGCCATTCGCATATATTTGCCGTTAAGCACCTGTTTAAAGTAGCAGGCACGGCTGTCATTATCTATTGCAACGCTTATTTCGTTTACACGGGGAAGCGGATGCAGAATTGACATATCGGGTTTTGCGTTTGCAAGTTTTTCGGGTGTTAGAATATAACTGTCACGCAGACGTAAATATTCTTCCTCGTTAAAGAAACGTTCGCCCTGAACACGGGTCATATAAAGAATGTCAAGTTCGGGCATAACCGACTCTAAATCGGTGGTTTCTACAATTTCAAAATTATCCTTTTTAAGCGACTCTCTGACATAGGTCGGTAAACGCAACTCGTTAGGGGAAATAAGCACAAACTTAACATTTTCGTAACGGCGGAGTGCGGTAATAAGCGAATGTACCGTTCTGCCGAACTTTAAGTCACCGCAAAAGCCGACCGTTAGGTTATTAAGCCGTCCCTTTTCACGCTTGATTGTAAGTAAATCGGCAAGGGTTTGGGTGGGGTGGTTGTGACCGCCGTCACCGGCGTTAATAACCGGTATGGTTGCATTCATAGAAGCAACAAGGGGTGCACCCTCTTTTGGGTGGCGCATTGCAATAATATCCGCATAACAGGAAACAACTTTAGAAGTATCGGCAACGCTTTCGCCTTTAGATGCCGAAGAACTTTGTGCGGCAGAAAAACCGAGACAAACTCCGCCCAATTCGTACATAGCCGCCTCAAAACTTAAGCGGGTACGGGTTGAGGGTTCAAAAAACAAGGTTGCCAACTTTTTACCCTGACATTTATGAGCGTATTTTTCGGGGTTTGCAATAATATCGTTTGCGGTGTCAAGCAATTTGTCAATCTCTTCAACCGAAAGTTCGGCAATATCAATTAAACTTCTCATTTTGTAATTCCTTTCAAAATATTATTCTTTTGCGCCGTTTACCTCAAGGTATTTTTTAATTCTTTCTACATTTTCACGGTTTTTTTCGTCTTCTTCTAAGTATTCGATAATATCATAAACATCTACAACCGAATATACAGGGAAACCGAACTCCTCGCCCACTTCTGCCATAGCGCTCTTTTCGGTTTTGCCTTTTTCCTTGCGGTCAACCATTACGAAAACGGCCTTAACCTTTGTGCCTTTAAGCGAAGACAAAACAGACATACTTTCCCTAATAGCCGTTCCGGCGGTGATAACGTCCTCGACTATTACTATTTCTTCGTTTTCCTGCGGTTTGTAACCTACAAACACACCGCCCTCGCCGTGGTCTTTTTCTTCCTTGCGGTTGAAGAAAAACGGAACATCAAGACCGTTTTCCGAGAGCGCAACGGCAACCGATACCGCAATCGGAATACCTTTATAAGCAGGGCCGTAAAGAACGGTTTTTTTGTTGCCTAACTTTTCAAAATACGCTTTTGCGTAAAATTCGCCCAGTTTGCGAATTTGTTCACCGGTTTTAATATCCCCCGCATTTATAAAATAAGGGATTTTTCTGCCCGATTTTGCGGTAAAATCACCGAATTTTAAAACTCCCGCGCTTTCTAAAAATTCTATAAACTCTCTTTTATAACTTTCCATAAAATTTTCTCCCTCACATTTCGTTTTTGCAGAAAAAATGAATTTTATCCGATAAATTCGTCACAACAGCGTTTATATGCCGCAACGGGGTCTTTGGCGGCAGTTATGGGTCTTCCCACTACAATATAATCGCTGCCTATTTTCTTTGCTTCGGCGGGAGTCATAACACGTTTTTGGTCGCCTTTGTCACCGTCCGCAAAGCGAACACCGGGGGTTACGGTTAAAAATTCTTTGCCGCAGGTTGTATGCACTTTTTCGGATTCCAAGGGGGAACAAACCACGCCGTCAAGTCCTGCAATTTTTGCGTTATTGGCGTAGTGCATTACAACCTTGTCGATTGGTTCTTTAATTAAAAGGTCATTTTCCATACGCTCTTGGTCGGTAGAAGTAAGTTGGGTTACGGCGATTAAAAGCGGTCTTGTACCGTCGGGACGGGTTAGTCCCTCTAATGCTGCCTGCATCATAGAAACCGTGCCTGCGGCGTGAAGATTTGTCATATCGACATCAAGCCGTGATAAAACCGCCATAGACTTTTTAACGGTGTTGGGGATATCGTGCAGTTTAAGGTCAAGGAAAATTTTGTGTCCCCTTGCCTTAATTTCCCTTACAATTTGCGGACCTTCGGCATAAAAAAGTTCCATACCGATTTTTACAAAAGGTTTTACATCGGTGAATTTGTCCAAAAATTCAAGTGTTGCCTCTTTGCTTGCAAAATCGCAAGCGATAATTACGTCCTTACCCATTGTGCGCTCCTCCTATTATATCTTTTAAATTATTTATTCCGTACTTTTCCATTGTTTTGGGCAGACTGTTTATAATGTCCCTGCAGGCAAAGGGGTTTACAAGGTTAGCCGCTCCCACCTGCACGGCGGTTGCTCCCGCCAACATCATTTCCAAAACATCTTCTGCCGACTCGATACCGCCCATTCCGATAATCGGTATTTTTACCGCCTCATAAACTTGGTAAACCATACGTAAAGCCACCGGTTTAATGGCCCGGCCCGAAAAACCGCCCATTTTGTTTGCCAAAATCGGCTTTTTGCGGTTTAAATCTATCCTCATACCAAGCAAGGTGTTTATAAGCGAAAGACCGTCCGCACCGGCATCTTCACACGCTTTTGCAATCTCCGCAATATCGGTAACATTTGGGGATAGTTTTATAAAGACGGGTTTGTCGGTCACTTTTTTTACCGCTTTTGTAACTTCGGCGGCGTTTTTTGCGCTTGTACCGAAAGCAAGTCCCCCGCCGTGAACATTAGGGCAGGAAATATTAACTTCAAACCAACCTATTTGGTCTTGGCTGTTAAGTCTTTCACAGGTATAGGCGTAATCTTCTACCGAAAATCCGCTTACATTTGCCATAACCTTTTTGTTAAAACATTGTTTTAAAAGGGGTAATTCATGGCTTATAACCTTTTCAACACCGGGATTTTGCAGTCCCACGGAATTTAGCATACCGTCATTACATTCGGCAATTCGGGGGGTGGGGTTGCCGAAGCGTTCGTCCCTTGTAGTGCCTTTAAAGGAAAATGTGCCGAGCATATTTATATCGTAAAGTGCCGCAAATTCGTACCCAAAACCGAAAGTTCCGCTTGCGGGTATTACGGGGTTGGAAAGTTCTATTCCGCATAAATCAATTTTAGTGTTTACCATACAATTTCCTCCCTGTAAAGCACCGGTCCGTCCTTACAAATACGTTTATTTCCGTACTTTGTTTTACAACTGCAACCCATACAAGCACCGAAACCGCAACCCATACGTTCTTCAAAACTGTACTGACCGCTCGTTTTGGCAACCTCCTCTATTGCTCTAAACATCGGCATCGGTCCGCAGGTAAAGAAGTAGTCATACTCACGCTCCATAGCGTTTGTAACAAACCCTTTAACCCCGTAACTGCCGTCCACCGTAGTTACAACAACCTCTGCACCGAGCGCTTTAAAAGCGTCCTCGTAAAAAATTTCGCTTTTGGTGTTAAAACCCAATATAACGGTGGGTTTTTTGCCCGTTTTAATCAGTTCTTTGCAAAGGTTGTAAAGGGGCGGAATACCTACACCGCCGCCTATAAGCAAGGGTTTTTGCCCGCTTTTTTCGGGATTAAAGCCGTTGCCGAGGCCTGTAAGCAGGTCAAGAACCGTACCCGCCTCCATTTTGGACATTTGCTCTGTTCCCTCGCCTACCACCTTGTAAATTAAGGTTATGGTTTTTTCGTCATAATCGCTTACCGAAATCGGTCGGCGTAAAAATTTGCCGTCAAGTTTAATATTAACAAACTGTCCAGGTGCTAAAAGGGCGGAAGTGTCCCCCTCTAACACCATTCTGAAAATTTTAGGTGCTAATTGGAAGTTGTAAAGCACTTTATAAAATCCCTGTTTTATCATAATTTTACTCCGAATTTTTGATTTAAACACAAAGTGTTTTAAGCGTCAATGGTGGAAATTGTAAGGGTTGTTTCTTCCAAAACGTCCAACAGAACGCTTACGGTGTCAAGGGCTGTAAATATGGTTACGTTGTTTTCGGTAGCGTAACTTCTAATCTTAAAGCCGTCACTTGCCTGACCGCTTGAGGCAATATCACGGGTGTTGATAACATAAGCAATATGGCCTTGGCGCAATGCGTCACGGATTTCGTCGGGGTCTTCTTCGATTTTCTTTAATACCCTTGTGTTAATTCCGTTTTGCTTTAAGAATGCGGCAGTACCCGAGGTTGCCTCTATATTAAATCCGAGGTTGTAAAAACGGCGAACCAACGGCAATGCCTCTTGCTTGTCCTTATCGGCTATGGTTACAAACACAGTACCGTAGTTTTGCACCTTCATACCGCTTGCCTGCAGTGCTTTGGAAAGGGCACGGTTGAGTTTATCGTCGTAACCTATTGCTTCGCCGGTAGATTTCATTTCGGGTGAGAGGTAGGCATCAAGTCCGCGGATTTTGTTGAAAGAAAATACCGGAACTTTAACATACCAACGGTCCTTTTCGGTGGGGTAAATATCAAAAATGCCTTGTTCTTTAAGTGATTTTCCCATAATAACTTCGGTTGCAATATCGGCAAGACTGTACCCTGTGGCTTTTGAAAGGAAAGGAACGGTTCTTGAAGAACGTGGGTTTACTTCTATAATGTAAACATTTTCGTTTTCGTCCACAATAAACTGAATGTTGTAAAGACCGACAATGCCAATACCTAACCCCAACTTTTTGGCATACTGCAAAATAATGCCTTTTACCTTGTTTGAAATACTAAAGGCGGGGTAAACACTTATAGAGTCACCGCTGTGAACGCCTGTACGTTCAACAAGTTCCATAATGCCGGGGATAAATACATCTCTGCCGTCGCAGATAGCGTCAACCTCAACCTCTTTACCCTGAATGTATTTGTCAACCAAAACAGGGCGGTCTTCGTCAATTTCAACCGCAGTTTTAAGGTAATGTCTTAACTGATTTTCGTCGGCAACTATTTGCATTGCACGGCCGCCCAATACAAAAGAGGGGCGAACAAGTACAGGATAACCGATTTCACTTGCGGCCTTAATACCGTCTTCAATTTTGGTAACGGCTTTGCCCTTTGGTTGGGGAATATTAAGTTCACGCAAAATCTTTTCAAAACTGTCACGGTTTTCGGCACGTTCAATAGCGTCACAGTCTGTGCCGATAATCTTAACCCCACGTTCACGCAAGGGTTCGGCAAGGTTAATGGCAGTTTGACCGCCCAAAGATGCAATAACGCCTTCGGGTTTTTCAAACTCAATAATGTTCATAACGTCTTCGGCGGTAAGGGGTTCAAAATACAGTTTGTCCGCCGTGGTATAGTCGGTAGAAACGGTTTCGGGGTTGTTGTTTATGATGATTGCCTCGTACCCCGACTTCTTTATGGTGGTTACGGCGTGTACCGTAGAATAGTCAAACTCAACACCCTGACCTATACGGATAGGCCCTGCACCCAAAACAATAATCTTCTTTTTGTCGGTAAGTTTAGATGCGTTTTTGTCGTGGTAGGAAGAATAGAAATACGGAATATATGCATTTGTATGGCAAGTATCAACCATTTTATAAACCGGGAAAAGTCCTTTATCTTTACGAATTTTGTAAACATCAATTTCCTTTTCTTCCCAAAGTTTTGCAATAAACTTGTCCGAAAAGCCCATTTCTTTTGCGGCTTTTAAGGTTTCAAAATCGCCTTTGTTATTCTTAACGGTTACTTCCATATCGGTAATCTTTTTAACCGATTGTAAGAAGTAAGCGGTAATTTTTGTCACTTCGTGAATTTTATCTACCGTAGCACCTTTACGCAAAAGTTCGGCAATGGCGAAAATATTATCATCCTTAAATTCTTTAATATAGTCGAACAATTCGTCAACACTCATATTATCAAATTTAGGCAAATGGAAGTGGCAAGCACCTATTTCAAGCGAACGAACCGATTTCAGTAAACATTCTTCCAAATTACTGCCAATACCCATAACTTCACCGGTGGCTTTCATCTGTGTACCGAGTGTGTTTTGTGCCGAAGCGAATTTATCAAACGGGAAACGGGGCAATTTTGCCACAACATAGTCAAGTTGCGGTTCAAAAGAGGCATTTGTGTTGGCGATGGCGATATCCTCCAAAGCCATACCCACCGCAATTTTAGCGGTAACACGTGCTATGGGGTATCCGCTGGCTTTAGAAGCAAGCGCCGAAGAACGTGAAACACGTGGGTTTACTTCAATAAGGTAGTATTCACTGCTTTCGGGGTTGAGTGCAAACTGCACATTGCAGCCGCCCTCTATTTTAAGTTCACGGATAATCTTAATTGCGCTGTCGTTAAGCATTTTAAGGTCTTTGTCGTTAAGGGTCATAATAGGCGCTACAACAATAGAGTCACCCGTGTGAACACCGACAGGGTCAATGTTTTCCATACCGCAAATGGTAATGGCGGTATCGTTACTGTCACGCATAACTTCAAATTCAATTTCTTTGTAACCTTTAACGCTTTTTTCAATCAAAACCTGATGAACGGGGGATAATTTGAAAGCATTAACACCGATTTCAATAAGGTCTTGTTCGTTGTATGCAAAACCGCCGCCTGTACCGCCCAATGTAAATGCGGGACGAAGTACAACCGGATAACCGATTTCTTTTGCGGCTTTCTTTGCCTGCTCTAAATCGTAGGTGATTTCGGACGGAATGGTTGGCTCGCCTATTGATTCGCAAAGTTCTTTAAATAGTTCTCGGTCTTCGGCACGTTCAATACTTTTACTGCTTGTACCTAAAAGTTCAACACCGCATTCTTTTAAAACGCCCTTTTCTTCAAGTTGCATAGCAAGGTTAAGACCGGTTTGACCGCCTATTCCCGGAACAATGGCATCCGGTCTTTCGTAACGGATTACCTTTGCCACAAATTCAAGTGTTAAGGGTTCCATATATACCTTATCGGCAATGGTAGTGTCGGTCATAATGGTAGCGGGGTTAGAGTTGCAAAGCACAACTTCGTACCCCTCCTCCTTTAGTGCTAAACACGCCTGTGTGCCGGCATAGTCAAATTCAGCCGCCTGACCTATAACAATAGGACCTGAACCGATAATTAAAATCTTTTTAATGTCTTTTCTTTTTGCCATTTTTGTTACTCCTTAATGTATTTTACTTGGTTGTTCATAACCGTCATTTCGCAAACACCGTAAAGTTTTTTACCCTTAAACGGGGTTGATTTGCCTTTGGAAAGGAATTTTTCGGGGTCTACCGTAAATTCTTCTTCCAAATTCCAAACGGTAAAGCCGTTTTGGGGTATATTAAACCTCTTACGTGGGTTAATTGCCATAATTTCAATTAGTTTTTCCAAAGTTATAACACCTGTTTTGACAAGGTGGGTATACATAACCGAAAATGCCGTTTCTATTCCTACTATTCCGAAAGCACTTTTTTCGAGTCCTTTGGATTTTTCTTCGGCGCTATGGGGGGCGTGGTCGGTTGCTATCATATCAATAGTGCCGTCTTTTATACCCTCTATAAGTGCCAAACGGTCTTCTTCGCTTCTAATCGGCGGGTTCATTTTAAAACTGCCGTCCTCTTTTAAGTCCGTATCGTTAAACACTAAATAATGGGGAGCGGTTTCGCAGGTGACATCCACCCCTTGCGCCTTGGCTTTTCTTATAAGTTCAACGCTCTCTTTGGTGGAAATGTGGCAAACGTGGTATTTGCAACCCGTTTCTTTTGCAAGTTCCAAATCACGTTTAATAGGTCCCCATTCACTCTCACTGCAAATGCCCTTGTGCCTGTGAAGTTTGGCATATTCGCCGTCGTGAATGTAACCGCCGTTAAGTAAACTGTTGTCTTCACAGTGGGCAACAATCATTTTACCTAAACTTTTGGCTTTTATCATAGCGTCACGCATCATTTCACGTGACTGAACACCCCTGCCGTCATCCGAAAAGGCAAAAGCGTCTTTCAGTTCCGAAAAGGGTACTAACTCTTGCCCTTTTTGCCCCACCGTTATAGCGCAGTAGGGGTGAACATTTATCACGGCATCTTTTTCTATAATGTCGGTCTGTGCTTTTAAATGCTCCGGACTGTCCGGCACGGGGTTAAGGTTTGGCATTGCGCAAACGTCGGTATATCCGCCTTTGGCAGATGCCGCAGTTCCGCTTTTTATTGTTTCTTTATATGAAAAACCCGGCTCTCGTAAATGAACGTGCACATCACAAAAAGCCGGAAAAACAAACAAATTATCTATATTAGAAACAGTAATACCTAAATCAGCCGAAAAGTCTTTAATAATGAATTTCCCGCTTTCATAAACTTTTGCGTTTTTTATTACGGTTTTCATTTTCTAAGCCCTCTCTTTCAAAAAACACCCTGCCGTTCGGCAAGGTGTTATACGCACAACAAACAGTATAACCCCACGGGGCTACAAAACTGTTATTACATATTGCAATCTTGCCGGCGTCACAGCACCGTGTTTAAAGATTTATTTACTTTATATATTCTACCACGCCGTATAAATATTGTCAAGAAAATTGCAACCAAAATTTAAAATAAATAATTTGTAAAATGAAAGGAAATGTGGTATAGTTAATATGAGTATAGTTAAAGGAGAAATGTAAGTGTCATTTCCGTTAGATAAGATTAGAAATTTTTGCATAGTAGCACATATAGACCACGGCAAGTCCACCTTGGCTGACCGTTTGCTGGAACTTACCCAGTCGGTTGCAAGCAGGGATATGGAAGAACAGATACTTGACAGTATGGATTTGGAACGGGAGCGTGGCATTACCATTAAAGCCCACGCCGTTACCCTTTATTACGACGCAAAGGACGGCAACCGTTACGAACTTAATTTAATAGATACTCCCGGTCACGTTGACTTTAACTACGAAGTTTCACGTTCGCTTGCCGCTTGTGAGGGAGCGGTGCTTATTGTTGACGCTTCGCAGGGGATTGAGGCGCAAACCCTTGCCAATACCTATTTGGCGGTTGACCACGGGCTTGAAATTTTGCCTGTAATAAATAAAATTGACCTGCCCTCTGCCGAGCCGGAACGTGTTAAGGCGGAAATAGAGGATATTATAGGTATCCCGGCTGACAATGCACCCTTAATTTCCGCAAAAACAGGGGTAAATATTGAAGAAGTTTTGGAAAAAATAGTAACCGAAATTCCCGCACCAAAGGGGGACGTCAACGCACCCCTTTCGGCATTGATTTTTGACTCTTACTATGACCCGTATAAGGGTGTAATTGTATACTTCCGTGTTATGAGCGGTAAAATTAAGTCGGGCGATGCCATTAAAATGATGGCTACCGGCGCTACATTTGACATTGTGGAACTCGGAAGAAAGCGTGCCACCTGTTTAGAACCGTGTGACGTTTTAGAGGTGGGCGAAGTCGGCTACTTGGCGGCATCTATTAAAACCGTTAGTGAAGCCCGTGTGGGTGACACTATTACCTTGGCAGAAAACCCGATTCCCACACCGCTTGAGGGGTACAGAAAGGTTAATCCCGTTGTGTTTTGCGGTATTTACCCGGCTGACGGTGCAAAATACCCCGACCTGCGTGATGCACTTGATAAATTGCAACTGAACGATGCTTCGCTGCTTTTTGAACCCGAAAGTTCCAACGCTTTGGGGTTTGGTTTCCGTTGCGGATTTTTGGGACTTTTACACATGGAAATTATACAAGAACGGCTTGAAAGGGAGTATAATTTAGACCTTGTGACCACCGCACCGAGCGTTGAATACAAGTTTGTTTTAACAAACGGCGAAACCGTAACGGTGGACAACCCGACAAACTACCCCGACCCCGCAACCATTGCAGAGGCGTTAGAGCCGGTTGCCGATGTTCACATCTATTCCCCGAGTGAATATGTCGGCACAATTATGCAACTTTGCGAAGAACGCCGAGGCGTTTATACCGATATGAAATATATTGGTGACCGTGTGGATATTCATTACATTTTACCTATGGGTGAAATTGTTTACGACTTTTTTGATGCACTTAAATCCCGCACAAAGGGGTATGCAAGTTACGATTACGAACCCAAAGGTTACGAAAAATCTAAACTTGTTAAACTTGACGTTTTGCTTGCCGGAGATATGGTAGACGCTCTTTCGTTTATTGTTCATACCGATAATTCGTATAAACGAGCACGTAAAATTGCCGAAAAGTTAAAAGAATTTATTCCCCGCCAGTTGTTTGAAGTGCCTATTCAGGTGGCGGTTTCGGGCAAGGTTATTGCACGTGAAACGGTTAAGGCAATGCGTAAAGACGTGCTTGCAAAATGTTATGGGGGCGATATTACCCGTAAAAAGAAACTTCTTGAAAAGCAAAAAGAAGGTAAAAAGCGTATGCGCCGTTTAGGCAGTGTTGAAGTACCGCAAGAGGCGTTTATGGCGGTTTTAAAATTAGACGAATAGGTGATTTTTTTGAACAGAAGACAAAAAGCAATTTTAAGAAGAAATTTGTTTTTAGGTTTTATTGCATTGGTTTTGGTGGCTTTAATCGGCATTATTGTTTTTGTTGTTTCGGCAATAAACCGAAAGACTACGGAAAAACCGCAAAACAAGGACACTTCTTCCTTACAAAGCGAAAATTCTTCGGATACTTCTTCCAAAGAAGAACCCGAAGAACCCAAAACGGTGCAATTAGGCGAATATACGCTTGATGCAACCTATAATAAACTGTTGCTTGTAAACGGCGAAAACCCCTTGCCCGACGATTATGATTACGAGGGGAACTTAACCGAAATTCCGAAAGAGTATATAAAGGGTTCGCTAACCCAAATTGACAAGGACGTATGGGTTTATTTAAAAGCAATGCTTGACAATGCCCGCAAAGAGGGTATAGACATAGGCGTTTGGTCACCCTACCGTTCCTACAATACCCAAAAAATGCTTTTCGAAAAACAGGTTAACAAGCAAATACAAAACGGTGTTCCAAAAGAACAGGCAGAGGATAAGGCGGCTACAATAGTTGCACGTCCGGGAACGAGCGAACATCACACCGGTTTGGCGCTTGACATTAACTGTGCCAACAGTTCGTTTGAAAAAACCAAAGCGTACGAATGGCTTAAACAAAATGCCGAAAATTACGGTTTTGTAATGCGTTATTCGGAAGAAAAGCAACCCATAACCGGCGTTATTCACGAATCTTGGCATTGGCGGTTTGTAGGTATTAACACCGCAAAGAAAATGAACCAACTTAATATGTGCTTGGAAGAGTATTTAGAATATATTTCAAAAACTTCCAAGCACTAAAACGGTTGTTTAAAAGGTTTTACCTATCTTCCATTTTAATATATTCACGTTGCGGCTGAACGCTTTTGTAGGCGGGACGGATTATCTTGCCGGCGTTCAAAAGTTCCTCAATTCTGTGTGCGCTCCAACCCGCAATACGTGCAATAGCAAAAAGCGGAGTGTAAAGTTCGTGCGGAAGTCCCAGCATATCGTAAACAAAACCGCTGTAAAAATCAACATTTATGCTGACCCCTTTATACATCTTACGCTCGCTTGCGATAATCTGCGGAGCAAGGGTTTCAACAAGACTGTAAAGTCGGTATTCTTTTTCAAGTCCCTTTTCCTCCGAAAGACTCTTTACAAAGTCTTTAAGCACCATAGCACGTGGGTCGGATACGGAATATACTGCGTGTCCTATACCGTAGATAAGTCCTGCCCTGTCAAAAGTTTCCTTATTGAGTATCTTTTTAAGATAGCAGGCAACCTCTTGCTCGTCCTCCCAGTCCTTTACATGCTCCTTAATATCGTTAAACATTTCGCAAACCTTTATATTTGCCCCGCCGTGTTTAGGTCCTTTAAGCGATCCCAGCGCCGCTGCGATTGCCGAATAGGTATCCGTACCCGAAGAGGAAACAACATGCGTTGTAAAGGTTGAGTTGTTACCGCCGCCGTGTTCGGCATGGAGTACAAGCGCCGCATCAAGCACCTTTGCTTCAAGCGGGGTGTACTTACCGTCAATCCTCAGCATATAAAGTATATTTTCCGCCGTGGAAAGTTCGGGGCGTGGCTCGTGAATAAAGAAACTGTCGTTTCCTTTAATATAGTAATTATATGAGTGGTAGCCGTAAACCGAAAGAGACGGAAAGCGTGCTATTAGCTGTAAGCACTGGCGCAGGACATTTGGAATATCGGTGCAGTCCGCCTTCTCGTCGTAAGAATAAAGGGTTAGAACACTCCTTGCCAGCGAGTTCATCATATCCGCTGACGGCGCTTTCATAATAATATCTCTAACAAATGAGCCGGGCAGAGTGCGGTATGACGACAATACCCCCTTAAACTCCTCAAGTTCATCGGCTTTAGGAAGTTTGCCGAAAAGAAGAAGATAAACTACTTCCTCAAAGCCGAAACGGTTGTTTTCGATAAAGCCGGCAACTATTTTTTCAATACCGTAACCCCTGTAATAAAGCCGACCGGGGCAGGGCACTTCCTCGCCGTCAACATTTCTTTTAGATAATATTTCGGAAATTTCCGTAAGTCCCGTAAGCACGCCCTTACCGTTAAGGTCACGAAGTCCCCTGTTCACCTTGTGTTCAATGTATAATTGCGGTTCAATACGGCAGTTACCCATACAGTAATCGGAATATTTTAAAATCTGTGGCGTAATTGCGTTGTAATCGTTGACCGATTTTTCGTTCATTTCGTCCCTCTTTTCTTATATTTACTGTTTAGTATTTTATCATATAAAGGTGCTGACTTTTTTAACGGGCTGTTAATTTTTTTGACAACTTTGATGTTGAAAATTTTAATAAGAACAGAAATCAAACAACCGAATAAACAAAAAACGGCATAACCGCAATGGTTATGCCGTGATTTAATTATGCTTTTATGCTTTTCCGACAGAACCGAAAAGTTCCATTTTTTCTTTAACAGTGTCTTTAATTGCCTGTGCACCGTCTGCCAAAAGTTTTCTGGGGTCAAAACCTTTGCCCTGTAAATCTTTGCCGGCTTCAATGTATTTACGTGTAGCATCGGCAAATGCTAACTGACATTCGGTATTAACGTTAATCTTGGAAACACCCAAAGAAATTGCTTTTTTAATCATATCGGCAGGGATACCTGTACCGCCGTGAAGAACTAACGGCATTTCGCCTGTGAGTTGTTGGATAGCATCAAGTGTGTCAAAACTGAGACCTGCCCAATTTTCGGGGTATTTACCGTGAATATTACCGATACCTGCAGCCAACATTGTAACGCCTAAATCGGCAATCATTTTACATTCTTTGGGGTCTGCAACTTCGCCGCTGCCTACAACGCCGTCTTCTTCGCCGCCGATAGCGCCTACTTCTGCTTCAAGAGAAAGACCTAATTTGTTGCAGGTTTCAACCAATTCTTTGGTTTTTGCAAGGTTTTCTTCAATCGGGTAATGTGAACCGTCAAACATAACCGAAGAAAAACCGGCTTCAATACATTTTTTAGCGCCTTCGTAACTGCCGTGGTCAAGGTGAAGCGCAACCGGAACGGTTATATTAAGTTCTTCCAACATACCATTAACCATACCGACTACGGTTTTATAACCGCACATATATTTACCTGCACCTTCGGAAACACCGAGGATAACGGGTGACTTAAGTTCTTCTGCGGTTTGAAGAATGGCTTTGGTCCATTCAAGGTTGTTGATGTTAAACTGACCTACTGCATATTTGCCGGCCTTTGCTTTTTCAAGCATTTCTTTTGCGGATACTAACATTTTTCATTCCTCCATTTAATTTATCATTTATATTGTATACCAAAACACCTTTAAAATCAAGGTTTATTTGCAAGTATCTAAAATAACCTTTTCGGCTCTTTGTTCCAAAAGTTCGGGGTTTGCAAGATAGCGCTTCATAGTTTTAAAAGCGGTGGCAAAATAACTGCCCGAACAAATGCGTTCGTCCATTGTAACGCCTATGGGCATACATCGTTCAAAAACAACCTCACCGCCCTTGCGTTTGGGAACTTCACGCAGATTACCCATTGCCATAAACAAACTTGTTGTGCCAAATTCGTAACAGTGGTGGTAAATATGGTTAGTGCGGATAGATGCCAAATTGGTAATACCAAGACTCATATGGAAAGGCGAAACATCAATAACCGCTTTGGGAAGCAGTCCGTGTTTGTCCAAAAACTTGAAAAACTTAACGCCAAAGGTTAAAAGACCGGGGAAACTTAAAAGAATTCTAATCATTTTTTCGGTTTTGTTGTTTTCGGGTGCTTGCTGGTTTTCGGCAACGTATTTATTTATAATGTCATTCACTTCAAAAACGGTATTGTCCGGCTTAAAGTACATTTTAGACATTGTACCGTCGTGGTCTTTTAAAGATTTTAAAACAACCATACCAACCGCAATTTCATTTCGGGTGTAAACCTTTTTGTTCACAATAAAACGGTTAAGTTCGGGATATTCTGCCATAGTGCGAAGATATGCCGCAATAATCAGCGCCATGTGGCTTATGTTTATACCCTCTTTACGCTTTTTGTTTATGTATTCATGCATCGGCTCATAAGCGATATCAATGGTAGTCATATTCATAGAGTCAATGCGTTTGTCCATAATGTGTGCCGCAACCCTGTACATAGGGTCGGTGTTTTTCAGTCTTCTTCCGTCCGCTCTCATAATAACCCCTTTTCGAAAAATGTCGAAATTTATACCACAATAATACCACATTACTGTGAAATTTACAATATTTTTTTAATATCCCGCTTTAATAACTTGTAGAATTTTTAAATTTGTGCTATACTAACTATGTATATGTAATTAAATTTATTCCATACTAAATATGGGTGAATTTAATGAGTAATAAAAATTCGAATGACAAAATGACCGAGGGGATTAAGGAATTTGGCTCGGTTACCGCTTTTTCGGGCAAGCACAAAATCTACTGTTTAACAATAATCGGTGAAATAGAGGGGCATAACGTTTTGCCCGAACAAACCAAAACCACCAAGTACGAGCATATTATTCCCCAACTTGTAGCGGTTGAAGAATCCAAAGAAATTGAAGGGTTGCTTGTAATACTTAATACCGTCGGGGGCGACGTTGAAGCGGGACTTGCCATTGCCGAACTTATTTCGGGTATGAAAAAACCCACCGTTTCCTTTGTTTTGGGCGGAGGTCATTCAATAGGCGTGCCTTTGGCGGTTTCGGCAAAGCGTTCTTTTATTGCCCCTTCGGCTACTATGACGGTGCACCCTGTAAGAAGTAACGGTCTTTTTATCGGCGTTCCGCAAATGTTTAACCACTTTGCCAGAATGCAGGACCGAATAACCGATTTTGTTGAGCGTAATTCGGGCATTTCCAAAGAGCGTTTCACCGAACTTATGATGAAAACGGGCGAAATGGTTACCGATGTGGGTTCGGTGCTTTCGGGCCAAAACGCCGTTAAAGAGGGACTTATTGACGAAATAGGAACTTTAAGCCGAGTGATTGAGGGGCTTTACGGTTTAATTGAAAATAACGCATAGCGGTTTCGCTGTGCTACATAAGGAGATTTTTATGGCAAAAAGGAAAACCGGCAGAAAAACTGCCGAAAAAAGAAAAACGGCGCAAGCCGCCGCACAAACCCAGTTGCTTTCGGTAATATGGTTTGCGGTTGCGGTGCTTTTGCTTTTTATTGTGTTTATAAAAGGCGAAAATTTTTGGACTAAAATACATAATTTCATTTTCGGAATATTCGGCATAACGGCGTACTTTTATCCCTTTTTATTGGGTTTTGTTGCGGTTATTTCGGCTATGGACAAAATGGCAAGTTCAATTAAAGCCAAAATAATCGAAGCCAATGTAATTGTTGTGCTTATCGGCTCTTGTGTGGATATTTTTTCAGCCCACACGGCGGCGACTTTTTGGCAGCATTTAACTTCCGCTTACACGGCGGGAATATCCCTTAAAAGCGGCGGCTTTTTAGGTGCGCTTGTAGGTCAGCCGATTTTTCTTGCCTTTGGCAAAACCGGAGCGGCAATAACCGTAATTTTGCTTATTTTCGTACTTGTTATGATTCTTACGGGAACTACCCTTTTAACATTTTTCAGCACCGTTGCACGCCCTGTAAAATCCATACACAAACAAGCCGAAACCGCTTACGGGGAACGCCTTGCCAAAGAGGATAACGGTCTTAAAGTAGTAAAGGGCTTTAATGTTGACATTCCCGTGGACGACAGTTTGGAACAGCAAAAGAAAAACAAGGTTAAATTGAGTTCCAAACAAAAACGGGTTGTGGATACATATTACGGTAAGGAAGTTCCCGTAGAAAAGGAAAACTACGGCATTTCTTATCCCGAGGGAAGCGAGGACAAAGGTCAACTTGACACAGCGCTTAAAACCGCCGAACAAGAGGCAGAAGTTATTGACCTTAAAGCCGAAACCGAAAGTTTTACCCAAGACGTTGAAGACGGACTTGAAACCGCAACCGACAAGGGCTATGTTTTTCCGCCCCTTTCACTTCTTAAAGAACCGAAAAAAACGGGCGGTGTAAAGGGTGAAGACAATGCCGTTACGGCGGAGCATCTTGTAAGCACCTTGCGCAGTTTCGGTGTTGAAACAAGAATTGTTGATATTTGCCGAGGACCCACAGTTACACGTTACGAACTTCAGCCCTGTGCAGGGGTAAAAATAAGCAAAATTACCGCTTTGGCAGACGATATTGCCCTTAACCTTGCGGCAGGTAATGTCAGAATTGAAGCACCTATTCCCAACAAAGCGGCGGTGGGTATTGAAGTACCTAACAAGGAAAAGAACGCCGTTTGCATTAGAGAAATATTGGAATCGCCCGAATTTGTTTCGGCTAAAAGCAAACTTACCGTAGCACTGGGTAAGGACATCAGCGGTAATATTATCACTGCCGATATTTCCAAAATGCCCCACGGACTTATTGCGGGTGCTACCGGTTCGGGTAAATCGGTTTGTACCAACTCAATTATAATAAGCTTGCTTTACAAAAACACCCCCGAAGAACTAAAGTTATTGCTTATTGACCCCAAAACGGTTGAGTTTGAACCCTATAACGGCATACCTCACCTTTTGGTTCCGGTTGTTACCGACCCAAGAAAGGCGGCGGGTGCTCTCGGTTGGGCGGTTACCGAAATGGAAAAGCGTTATAAAATGCTTTCCGACCGCAAGGTTAGAAATATTGAAGAATATAACGAATTTGTGGAAAATTTGGGCGACCCCGAAATCGAAAAAATGCCCTACATAGTTATTATGATAGACGAATTCGCCGACTTGATGCAAACCGCCTCTAAAGAGGTTGAAGACCATATTGCACGAATTGCGGCAAAAGCACGTGCGGCGGGTATTCACCTGTTGCTTGCTACCCAACGTCCTTCGGTTGACGTTATTACGGGTGTTATTAAAGCAAATATTCCCACACGTATTGCACTTACCACCTCTTCACAAATTGACAGCCGTACAATTATAGATGCCGCCGGTGCAGAAAAATTGCTTGGCAGAGGCGATATGCTGTTCAGTCCCGTTGGCACAAACAAACCGAAGCGTGTGCAGGGTTGTTTTGTAAGCAACGAGGAAATTAAAGAGGTTGTTGACTTTGTTAAGGGTGACCGAAACGCTGATTATGACGACGATATTATGTTTGAAATTGAACGTCAGGCAGCGGTGGAAAAGAAACAAAAAACAGGTCTTCCCGAGGACGGCCCTGCCGACGACCCGATGATTAAGGATGCTATTAAGGTTGTGGTTGAAAACGGAATGGCGTCTACCTCGCTTTTGCAAAGGAAACTTAAACTCGGTTATGCTCGTGCCGCACGCATTATAGACGAAATGGAAGAACGTGGTGTTGTAGGCCCTTACGAGGGTTCAAAACCCCGAAAAGTGCTTATAACCCAAGACCAACTTATGGAAATGGAACTTTCTTCCGATGAAGAATAACAAATCTAACCGCCGTTGTCTTTATTTAGCATCGGCGGTTGTGTGTATTTTGCTTTTTGCGGTTTGTCTGTTTCTTTTATTAAACCCCGCCACGGAAGAAAAAATATCGGTTATCGGGTTTGATACTTCCAAAGATTTTGTAAAGTTTATGGATGTGGGACAGGGGGACAGTGCGCTGATTTACTCTAACGGTTATTCGGCGGTAATTGATATGGGAACGCCGACTTCTTTTGCCGATATTTGTGACGATTTTTCGAACTGTGATATAAAGGAAATTGATGCCGTGCTTGTTTCGCATATTCATTCCGACCATATAGGCGCACTTCCCAAAATAGCGGAATACTACAAGGTTAAAAACCTTATTATGCCCGAGATTTTATACAAAAGTTTAATTGCGGCTACTGACAGCCGAAAAATTATTTCGGGCTACGGTTCGGGTTGTTACGATGCGGTGCAGGGAATGAATTTCCGCATAGGTGAGTTTGAAATTACGGTGTTAGGTGTTTTTGACGACCGCAAAAACGAAAACAACCGCTCCATAATAGCGGTTGCGGAAATTGACGGTATTAAGTTTTTGTTTGCGGGCGATGCCGAAGAAAAGGAGGAAAAACAACTTCTGGGTGAAAAACTGAATTTAGACTGTGACGTGCTTAAAGTTTCCCACCACGGAAGTTCAACTTCGTCTTCAAAAGAGTTTTTAGATGCGGTTACTCCCGAATATGCGGTAATTTCGGTTGGGGAGAACAACGCTTACGGTCATCCGCACAAAGAAACTTTACAAGCATTGACCGATGCAAACGCAAAAATTTACCGCACCGACCAAAGCGGAGATATTACCTTTAATGTAAACGACGGCAAAATAACGGTGGAAACCGAGAAGTAAGATGAAAATTATAATTCGGAATTCGGAATTATTAAATTACGTCAAAAACTTCTACAATGCCGCTTTTGTGGTAAAGCGAAGGGGTGACTAAAAGTGAGTAACCTTGCCCGTTATCTGCCGTCCATTCAACAGGTCTTCTTTGCGGAACGGCACAAGCACCCAAAAGCATCATAATTGCTCCGCCGTGCATAATAACCCCTGCCGACTCTATACCCTCGTTCAGCATATCCACAATAATCTGCCGAAGTCCCAAACAAAGCCGTTTAATAAATTCGGTATTGTCTTCCCCGTTTGGGGGTGAAGTAAGTTTTCCCGAAGTCCAGTCCTTGAAATTGGGGTGAAGTTCCAATTCCCTTGCGGTTTTACCCTCAAAATCGCCAAAGTCGTATTCCTTTAAATTTTCCACCAAAGTTATTGGCATATCGGGGTAAAGCACCGCTCCCGTTTGCTTGCAGCGAAGCAGCGGGCTTGAATAAAGTTTTTGTATTTCGGGGTAGTCTATATCGTCCTTTAAAAGGCGTAATTCGTTTAACCCCTCGGGCGCTAAGGGTAAATCGGTTTTACAGCCAATGTACTGACCTTTGTAGTTTGCGTCGGTAGCGCCGTGGCGTATAAGGTGTATTTTTAAGGTTCTCATTCAAAATCCTCCAAAATTTTGGTAATAATTGCGTTGGATACAAGCATACCTTTATCGGTAAGCGAGAAACGGTTGTCTTTTAAAATACCAAGTCCTTTTTTTGCAAATTCGGCACATTTTTCCTGTGCGGTAGGGGGTAAAATGTTTAAATCAATACCACCCTCAAGCCGTAGCCCTAACATAATCTGTTCGGTTTTATCCCCGCCCAAACTGTCAAAAATCGGTGCGTTACCATTTATAAAACTCTTTAAATCACGTGGGTAAT
>CAMFZK010000001.1 GCA_946006915.1 uncultured Clostridia bacterium | reverse complement strand
CCGACATACTCTGATTGTCCTGAACAAACTCCATATTAAGTCCTGCCTCTGCCATATCACGCTTGTTGTAGGTTTCGGTAAAATAACCTCTATTATCGCCGTGAACCGCAGGTTCTATTATATAAAGTCCTTCTATATCACACTTGGTAACCTTAATTTGTCCCACTTTTTTCAATCTCCTTTAAATAGCGTGAAAGAGCGTCCTTCCAATCGGGCAAGGGTTCAAAACCGTTTTTTACAAGTTTGGATTTGTCAAGACGACTGTTAAACGGTCTTGCAGCTTTGGAAATTCCGTATTCTTCGGTTGTTACGGGAACAACCTTTGTTTTATACCCTGCCTGACGGAAAATTTCGCAGGTAAAATCATACCAACTTATATATCCGCCCTCGTTTGTGGCGTGGTAATAACCGTATTTTTCGGTTTCCACCATATCAACCAGCAATCTTGAAAGGTCAAGCGTATAGGTGGGTGTACCGATTTGGTCGCAAACCACACGCACGGTGTCATACTTTGCACCTACGTTAAGCATTGTTTTTATAAAGTTTTTACCGTTAAGACCGAAAACCCAAGCAATACGAACAATAAAATATTTATCCAAAATACTGCTTACTGCTTTTTCACCCTCTAACTTGCTTTTTCCGTAAACGCTTAAAGGGGCATAATCCTTACAGTCGGGGTCCCACGGTATGTCCCCCTGACCGTCAAACACATAGTCGGTGGAAATGTATACCATTTTGCAGTCAAGTTCCTTGCAGACTTTGGCAATATTTTCCGTACCTTTTGCGTTTATTTTAAATACTTTTTCGGTATTTTCTTGGTCCTCGGCAGCGTCCACCGCAGTCCAAGCCGCACAGTGAATTACCGCATCGGGTTTAATATCACAAAGTACGCTTTTTACTGCGTTTTGGTCTGTAATATCAAGTTTTACATAATTTGAAAAAATGGCAGAATCTAATATATCGCTTCCTATGGGTTCATGTCCTTTGGCTTTAAGTCGGTTCATAACATCGAACCCTAACTGACCGCCGACACCTGTTACAAATACTTTCATCATCTGTTACCATACATTTTATCGTAATAGTTTTGGTATTCACCCGAAATAATGGTTTCCCACCATTCCTTGTTATCCAAATACCATTGAATTGTTTTTTGAATACCGTCGGCAAATTTTGTTTCGGGCAACCAACCGAGTTCGTTATGAATCTTGGTCGGGTCGATAGCATATCTCATATCGTGTCCCTTACGGTCGGTTACGTAGGTAATTAAACTTTCCGGCTTGCCGAGTGCCTTGCAAATAATTTTAACAATATCAATATTCTTCATTTCGTTATGACCGCCGATGTTATAAACCTCACCCACACGGCCTTTGTGGATAATGAGGTCAATCGCTTTGCAATGGTCTTCAACATAGAGCCAGTCACGAACATTTAAACCTTCGCCGTAAACCGGAAGCGGTTTATCGTTTAAAGCGTTGGCAATCATAAGCGGAATTAACTTTTCGGGGAAGTGGTAAGGACCATAGTTATTGGAACAACGGCTGATAGTAACCGGAAGCCCAAAGGTGCGGTGATATGCCAATACCAAAAGGTCGGCACCCGCTTTTGAACTTGAATAAGGTGACGAAGTATGAATGGGGGTTTCTTCTGTAAAGAAAAGGTCGGGGCGGTCAAGCGGTAAATCACCGTACACTTCGTCGGTAGAAACTTGATGGTAACGGGTAATACCGTATTTACGGCAAGCATCCATCAAAACGGCTGTACCCATAATATTTGTTTGCAGGAAAATACCCGGGTCTTCAATAGAGCGGTCTACGTGGCTTTCGGCGGCAAAGTTTACAACAATGTCGGGTTTTTCTTCTTCAAAAAGTTTATAAACTGCCTCTCTGTCGCAAATGTCGGCTTTAACGAATCTAAAATTGGGATTGTCCATAACCGGAGCCAATGTAGACAAATTACCCGCATAGGTAAGTTTATCAAGGCAAATAATTCTGTAATTAGGGTATTTTTTCAACATATGGAACACAAAATTGCTTCCTATAAATCCTGCGCCGCCTGTAACAATAATATTCATAACTCTTACTCCTTTTAATTAAAGAATGTCTATATATTTTCCGTCAAGAACGTCTTTTAAATACTGACCGTACTGGTTTTTCTTTAAAACTTCATAAACTTCTAATACATCATCTTTGGTTATCCAACCGTTTAGATACGCAATTTCTTCCAAACACGCTATCTTTCTGTGTTGGTGGGTTTCCATCGTTTTAACAAAGTTGGTGGCTTCTACCAAACTTTCGTGTGTGCCGGTGTCCAGCCAGGTAAATCCCTGTCCCAAAAGTTCAACATTAAGGTCGCCGTTTTCAAGATATATGCGGTTTAAATCGGTAATTTCCAACTCCCCACGGGCAGAGGGTTTAAGATTTTTTGCATATTCAACCACACGGTTATCGTAAAAGTAAAGTCCCGTTACGCAGTAATTGCTTTTGGGGTTTTGCGGTTTTTCTTCAATGGATATAGCATGTCCTTTACTGTCAAACTCAACAATTCCGAAACGCTCGGGGTCGTCAACATAATATCCGAACACCGTAGCGCCTTTACCTGTTTCGGCGTTCTCCACCGCCGATTTCAAGCGCTTTTTAAGACCGTGTCCCGCAAAAATATTATCGCCCAGTACCATAGCAACCGTATCGTCGCCTATAAAATCGGCACCGATTATAAATGCCTGTGCCAAACCGTCCGGCGACGGCTGAACCGCATAAGAAAGGTTTACGCCGAACTGTTTTCCGTCACCCAAAAGGTCCTTAAAACGGGGTGTGTCCTGTGGGGTGGATATTATCAAAATATCACGTATACCCGCATTCATCAGCACCGACATAGGGTAATAAATCATCGGTTTGTCATAAATGGGTAAAAGTTGTTTTGAAGTAACCTTTGTAAGCGGATAAAGTCTTGTGCCAGAACCGCCTGCTAAAATTATGCCTTTCATAAATGTTGCCCCTCCGTATCCGTTTGTAATTTTTTATAAGATTCAAATACAGCCATTATAAAACAATAAACCATAATGCCTACGGACGAATTCATACACGGTGTGAAATACGAATATGCAATAAGTCCTAACAAAACACAAAACCACGCAAACAAATGTAACACTTTTTTATTCTTCTTTTTGAAAAGTTCTATTAGTTGAATTATCATAAATATGACAGGTGATAGGTAAGCCAGTAGCCCAAGTATTCCCATTTTAGAAAACAAATCCAAGAAAAAGTATTCGTTCAACCCATCAGGACGCGACGGTATCTCTGCGCCTAACCCCAAACCGATTATAGGGGATTTTTTAATGTTAGAAATCAACTCGCTAATTGTCTTTTCACGCAAACTATCAGAAGTTATCGTATTTTGATAAAAGGAGTCATTTCCAACGCTATTGTTTTCAACATCATCATTTTCATCGTCACCAATTTCTGAATTATCAGTTTCCCCTTTGAAAATATCTATGCCCACAAGAGCCCTTGACAATCCATAAGAAAAATAGTTTTCACCGGTTTTTATTTTAAACCCTGTTATTATAACCGCAAAAACAACTAATGTAACTGCAATATGTTTAAGAAGTTCTATTTTTTGTTTTTTTGCAGAAAGTATAAAAAACGATATCAACAACAAAATAACGGTTATACCCACTGCCAAATATACCGAACGTGTATACGACACAAACAATGCAAAACCGCAAATTGCCGTAATAAGGGGATATATAAATTTAAATATTATTTTTGTGTTTTTAGTGCTGAAGTATATCGAAAAAACTATACCCAACAGTAAACAGGCAAGACTTAAAAAACTAACTCTTACGTTTACGGAAGAAATCCTGTACGAAACATAAAAAAACCTTCGTTCATCGCAAAACTGAGTAACCTTATCAAACCAAGAAACATCAGCAATATAAAAACCTATAAAAGTTATATGTACCAACCCTTGAACCATTGCGGAATACATACTTGTTTTGGCTAATACAAGTATCTTTTCGTAAGAATTTATCAGAACAACAGCACACGGTAAAAATGCAAAATAAATAAACCCTTTAATATCAGTTATAATCAAGTTTGTTCTGTTGTGATTTAAAACGCCAATAACTGCAGCTAAAATAACAAGTATCCCAAAAACCATTACCGAACAAACATATTTGCTTTTTAAAAGTAATTTAAAATTCTTAAAAAACAAAGGTATACAAACCGCAAACAATATCAATAATGTAATCATTCTAAATGTCAGCGGTCCAAACTCTATTATCCGTCCTGCACCAAAAATGCAAATATCAGCCAAAATCACATTCAACAATACGAACGCAAAACTCTCTAAACTGCAATTTGGTTTTTCTGATATTTTTTTTAACAAATTTAATCAATCCTTCCAAACAGTACAAGCCAAGTATCACATAAGAAAGAAATCGGTCTTAACATTTTTTTATCATCAGAAAAATACAATTTAAAAAGTTTTTTTATACTTTTTTCCTCTAACGCTTGTTTTCTTTGCTGTGATTTTATAAGACGTTCTTCTAACATATTCATACTGTTTTTTTGTATTTCAATATTTGAATTTGCAACATTGTATAAATAGCCGTTATAATTGTCTATATCCCTTATTTTTCTCTTTAAGTTGAGAAGTTTTGAAATCCTGTGTTCTTCGTTTGCGGCATTATTACTGTGTCGTCTATGGTAAGCCCCCACATAGTCATAAACATAAAATTGTTCACAATCGGCAGCAGAGAGTGCCAATACAAAATCATGCGGGGCGGAAATTTCGGAAATTATGCTTTTACGTTGTTCAAAAAAGTCCTTACGAACACACATTAACATGCCTGTCCAATCGAAGATACGTATTATATCTTCTACCGAAATTTTTGTAATTTTTTCGGTTTCTTCTGCTTTTTTTATCATCATCCCGTGCAATTCCCTATCGTCTGCACCAATAACCCCGCCTCTACACATAAGTAGAGAGATATTTGGATTTTCCTCCATTACCTTATTCATCTTTTCAATCTTATCATTTTTCCAAATATCGTCCTGGTCGCAAAGGTAAATTAAGTCCCCGTCACATAATTCCATTGCGTGATAAAAATTTTTTGCGTATCCTAAATTTTGGGGATTTTTGCAAATTTTCCAACTGTCCCCTAAAGAATATTTCTTAATATATTCATTTACTATATTTACTGTGTTATCTGAAGAACCATCGTCACACAAGACAACTTGATTTGGTTTTACGGTTTGAAGCCGCAAAGTATCAAGTTGTTTCTCAATAAACTTTTCTCCGTTGTATAATGCAAGCGCAACCGAAACTGTCACCTTTTTCACTTCCTCTTTGCCGAAACAATTTCATCAACAACATATTTCCATGTGTTTTGTTCGTTTTCAACTTTTTTGCGAATGTCTTTACGCTCAATCTCGCCGGTTATTACTTTTTCAATAAGCATTGCCAATTCTTGGGGATTAAAAGGATTAAAATAATAAGCGTTTTGATAATCACCCAATACTTCATGTGCGTACGGACAGTCAGCCGACAAAACAATAGCACCCATTTGCGCCGCTTCTATCAAAGGATAACCGAATGTTTCAATATAAGACGGAAAAATAAGCGTTCCCTCGCATAAATTTGCAAATACATCTTCTCTTTTAATTTGCCCTATGTATTGAATATTCTTTTGTTCCTCACCATCAGGTACAGTGATTTTAACGGTAAAATTAAGATTTTTATTTTCAAGAATCTTAGCTGCATTATATATACAGTCAATATTTTTATATGGCATGGTAGAAGTGGGAAAGAAAAACAAATTATTCTTTCTAGGTACTTCTATACGAAGATTATCCGCATTTTCAATATTAGGAGCAATTTTTACAATCTTTTCTTTAGAAACCGAACATTTATTATTTATAGCATCCCTCATCCACTCGGTTTGAACGATAAGTTTATCCGCCTTTTTGGTTGAGAGAAAAATTATTTTACCAATTAAATGCTGATATACTGCCATTTTCCTTTCGCTGCGCTTAAAGAAAGAGTAATTCTTTATATCTTGGAAAGGTAATGGTTGGTGCTGATATACCGTTTGAGGCACATCAACTCCGTGAATAACGGTATTCTGCAAAGAAAAAATACAATCCGCCTTAAGTTCTTTGATGAATTTTTTTCCGGTAATAAAATCAAATATGAGTCTTTTTATATAACTTTTTTTGATTTTCGGGAATTTTATTATATGAATATTTTCGGTAGGTTCAATGTAGTCGTCGCCAACCAAAAAATACCACTCATTCTCCCTGTCGTTTTCCTTAACATATTGATAAAAGTCTTTTAATACCGTCAATACTCCGCCCGAACTTGCGGCAATATCATTAACTACTATACGCATAATAATCTCCGTTTCAAGCAAGTTATTAAGAGTTGGTTTATTCTTCCAAAATAGTTTTCACAAAATTTTCTGGCGAATATTTATACAAAATATCTTTCTTAACAGGCACATATTCGCTTTCAAAAAAACTCTTGTCCAATTTTGGGTTTTGCTTATCAATAATAAAAAAATCGTTTTGGTCAAAATAATCAAAATATTTCACATTTGTGTTTGTAGTAATGATTTTTTTCTTCATAGCAAGCATTTCCACAGGCCGTGTGGTTGTACCGTTTTGGTTTGGGTGACCGATATCCAAAATGCACGTGGATTTATTATAAATATCGCAAACTTCCGCCGTGGTAAGCGACTTGAAATTTATTTCCTTTAAACTGATGTATTTATAATCTTTGTTAAAAAATTTGTTAAACAAATAAACCAAAATATGCGGAGAATAGAAGAAAATAAACATTTTAAGATTCATTTCTTCGCACTGTTTTTTAAGTTCTTTTACAATTCTCGGTCTAATGGAATGAGCCGTGCCGATAAACGCCAAATCGTACTCGGTCTTAGTAGTCGGTACTTCGGAAGTGTATTCTTCGCCGTAGGGTAAAGACAGGAATACTAAATTGTATTTTTCGGCATCGTTGGGGTCAAAGGTAAACACCTTGTCATAGATGTTTATTTTTTTCTTGCTTTCAATAGTATTTTCTACCGAATCCCACAAATAGAAAATGGTTTTGGCGTTCGGAAAAGCGGTTTTAAGTTGCAAAAGTTCGCTTTCACCGATAGTTTCTCCCCTGAAAACTATTATATAATCGTACTTTTTATCTTTGTTTTGTTCGATAATACCGTTTAAATATTTTTTAATCACCGGTTTATAAAAACGCCAATTTTTACGGATTGCAACCTTGGCGATGAATCCGTCACTCGGTCTTTCGTTATATAAATCAACCATATAGCCGTTAGCCCTGAAAGCATTTGCTACTCTATTTTCATATCCAAAAAATTTGGGACAAAAAATCAACACTTTTTTACTGTTCTGATTCACAAAAAACGCTCCTTGCCGATATGTAAAACTATTCTTTTACTTTTACGCAATATCCCTAATATAACTAACTACATTATAGCAAACCAAAAGCATAAAGTCAATTATTATGTTTCATATAAAAAACACCCTTCGGTGTGAAGGGTGTTAAAAAATTAAAGCAAACTGAAATTAACAACAAGGGCGGCAAACACAATAGATACCATACTTAAAAGTTTAATAAGAATGTTAATTGCCGGTCCCGATGTATCCTTAAACGGGTCGCCTACCGTATCGCCCACAACGGCCGCCTTGTGCTGGTCGCTGCCTTTACCGCCGTGAACGCCGGATTCTATGTACTTTTTGGCGTTATCCCAAGCACCGCCCGAATTAGACATAAAGATTGCAAGCAAGAAACCGCTTGCGGTAGCGCCTGCAAGCATACCTACAACGCCGGTAAAGCCCAAAATTAAGCCGACTGCAACAGGAGTTACAACCGCAACAACGGTGGGTAAAATCATTTCACGCAAACTTGATTTAGTGCAAAGGTCAACGCATTTTGCATAGTCGGGGTCGGCTTTGCCTTCCATTATACCGGCAATTTCTTTAAACTGACGGCGAACTTCAATAACAACCGACTGTGCCGCTTTGCCGACAGATTCCATTGTTAAAGCCGCAAAAACAAACGGCAGACAAGCACCGATAAACAAACCGATAAGCACGGTGGGATTCATAAGGTCAAATCCCTTGACATTACCGCCTACTTCTTTAACCTTATCAATGTAAGAAGCCATTAAAGCCAAAGCGGTAAGTGCGGCAGAACCGATAGCAAAACCTTTACCGGTAGCGGCGGTTGTATTTCCTAAAGCGTCGAGTGCGTCGGTACGTTCACGAACTTCGGGTTCAAGTCCTGCCATTTCGGCTATACCGCCAGCATTATCGGCAACAGGACCGTAAGCATCGGTAGCCAAGGTAATACCCAATGTAGAAAGCATACCGACTGCCGCCAAAGCGATACCGTAAAGTCCGTGCGAAGCACCCGCAGAACCGAAACCGCCTGCGGCGGCGTAGGAAACCAATACGCATACCGAAATAATTACTATCGGAAGAACGGTGGAAATCATACCCAGTGACAAACCGCCGATAATGATTGTGGCCGAACCCGTTTCGCTTTTACCTGCCAAAGAACGGGTAGGTCTATAGGATTCGCTTGTGAAAAATTCGGTTGACTGACCTATAAGCACACCGGCTATAAGTCCCGAAAGGATTGAAAAGTAAAGTCCGATATTTGCTTTGCCCAAAATGAAGTAAACCATAGGCAATGCGAGAATTGCAATTAGTACCGCACTGAAATTAGTGCCGCGGCTTAAAGATTTTAACAAGTCTTTTTGGGTTGCTTTTTCCTTGGTTCTAACCAAAAGTGTACCTATAATGGAGCAAATAATGCCGACAGCCGCCATAAGCATAGGAATTGCCATTGCTTCAAAACTTTTAAAAGCGGCAACACCCAAAGCCGATGCCGAAATAATAGAGCCGACATAAGATTCATAAAGGTCTGCACCCATACCCGCAACGTCACCTACGTTATCGCCTACATTGTCGGCAATAACTGCGGGGTTTCTTGGGTCGTCTTCGGGGATACCTGCCTCAACCTTACCCACAAGGTCTGCACCTACGTCCGCCGCTTTAGTGAACACACCGCCGCCGACACGGGCAAAAAGTGCCATTGAAGAAGCACCCATACCGAAAGTAAGCATTGCGCTTGTAATTTCCGAAGGACCGCAATTAAAAACAAATTTTAAAAGTGTAAACCAAATTGAAATATCCAAAAGACCTAAGCCGACAACGGTGAATCCCATTACCGAACCGGCAGAAAATGCCACACGAAGACCTTTGTTAAGTCCCTCACGGCAGGCATTTGCGGTTCTGCTGTTTGCGGCGGTAGCGATTTTCATACCGATATACCCCGACAAAGCCGAGAAAAATCCGCCGGTTACAAAAGCAAAAGGCACATACCAAGTAAGCATTTTAAAAGATGCCATAGCACTTAAAATTACAAGCATACAGGCAAAGAAGACAATAACTACCTTATACTGTCTTTTAAGGTAAGCATTAGCGCCCTCACGAATGGCAGAGGCGATTTTCTTCATTTTGTCCGTACCTTCCGAGAACTTCAGTACTCTTTTTGCGGTAATTGCCACGTAAGCCAAGGCAACCAAAGCACCTACGAAGGTAAACAAAACCAACAAATTTTCGATTTTCATAATCTTTTCACCTTCTGTTGAAAATGTAAAATATATTTTAGAAAATTTGCATCCTTAAAAAAGGATGCAAACTTTTTAGAATAAAATTATTAGGAATTGGGAAACAAGCACTACTGCGATAAGCGCAATCGGATAGGTTGCGGCATAGGCAGAGGCAATGTTTTCGGTTTTGGCAACATTTATAAGTGTTCCCAATGCGGGGGTACTTGTCATACCGCCGGTAATAGAACCCAAGTTGTTTAAAAGACTTAACTTTAAAACATACTTTGCAAAAAGGAAGCCAACTATCATAGGAACAATAGTCATTAAAGCACCGTACAGGAAGTAAACGGGTTTGAAGTAGGTAACAAACTTTGTTCCGCCGGCAATACCTGCACCGATTAAGAAAAGCATTAAACCGAGTTCACGGAAAGTTTTAAGGGTTTTATTATCCACCCTTAAACTCAAAAGGCCGATTTGACCGAAATGACCGAATACCAGTGCGGTTAGAAGCGCACCGCCGGTTGTGGTTAAGGAGAAGGTAGTGCCCGAAAGACCCTGTGAAGACATAGGTATTTTAATTGCACCCACAAACACGCCAACCACAGCGGCAAGACCGAAAGCGAATAAACCGAAATCGTCCATTTCAAAACATTTTTTCTTTACATTTACTGTTTCGGCTTTGGTTTCTACTACAAGTTTTTTTGCTTCCTTTTCCATATCGGCTTTAACGATTTTGGGGATAAGTTGAACGAACAACACAACCCCGATAACGCCGAAAATGTAAGCAATACCGTTACCAACCGTTACGAGTTCTTCAAATTCGGGTGCAACGGTTGCTTTTGACGCCGAGAAAGCGGGGGTACTTGTTAAAGCACCCGAAAGAAGACCAACGCAAATAGCCATAAACTGTTTTGCCGAAAGGTCGGTAAAATTACGGCCTACAAAGTAACACGAAAGACAGGTTAAACCGCCCATAAGAATAATTACAATACCCAAAAGGATATATGACTTATAGTTTTTCTTTAAATCTTTAAAGAAACTGGGGCCTGCTATAAAACCAACCGATGTTACGAACAGTATAAGCCCTATGTTTTCTACTATTTTTAAGGCATTACCGCTGATATCCACAGCCGCACCGTTTACGGTTTGGATTACAGTACCGCTTAAAGTTTTAGAAAATAATGCACCGAAAAGAAGTGCAACTATAAATACGCCTGCCGTACCTAAAGAAACGCCTTTAATATTAACTCTGCCCAAGGCGTAACCCAAAACGGCAATTACAAAAACTGCAAACATTAAGAATGTTATTCCGCTAACCGAAACAACACCGCCAAATAATTTCATTTTCTTAACCCTTCTTATTTACGTTGTTCTAAATATGCTTTTCTGCCGTTTTCGTAAAGGTTGTTACCCTCGCTGTCGATAATAACAACCAACGGCATATCTTCTACATAAAGTTTGCGAAGTGCTTCTGCACCTAAATCTTCAAAAGCAATAAGTTCTGCCGATTTAATGCATTTAGCAAGCAACGCACCCGCACCGCCGATAGCGCCGAAATAAACACCGTTGTATTTTTTCATTGCCTCAACCACTTCGGGTAAACGAGCGCCTTTACCAATCATACCTCTTGCACCTACCGACATCATAGTAGGAGCATAAGCGTCCATTCTGCCGGAGGTTGTAGGACCTGCCGAGCCGATTACGGCACCCGGTTTTGCGGGGGTAGGACCTACGTAGTAGATGGTAGCATCTGTAGGGTCAAAGGGCAGCGGCTCGCCCTTTGCCAAAGATTCACACATTCTTTTATGACCTGCATCACGGGAGGTATAAATAGTGCCGGTAAGCAATACTTCGTCGCCCGCTTTTAAGGTTTTTGCCAATTCCGCTGTTAAAGGTAAGTTAATTTTTTTAATCATTTTAAATTACCTCCGTTTTATGACGTGTTACGTGGCAGTTAATATTAACCGCACAGGGCATACCCGCAATATGTGTAGGCAATGTTTCAATATTAAGCCCGATTGCGGTGGTTTTACCGCCGAAACCTTGAGGGCCGATACCCAGCATATTGATTTTTTCGAGCATTTCCTCTTCCAAATCAGCATAGTAAGGGTCGGGGTTTTTAGAATCAAGCGGACGCATTAACGCTTTTTTGGCAAGTAAGGCACATTTATCGAATGTGCCGCCTATACCGACACCCACAACCATAGGAGGGCAGGGGTTAGGGCCTGCGGTTTCAACTACTTCGAGTATGAAATCTTTAATACCCTGGAGCCCTGCAGAGGGTTTAAACATTCTAATCATACTCATATTTTCACTGCCGAAACCTTTAGGACCAACAGTAATTTTAATATTTTCGCCCGGAACAATTTCGGTATAAAGCATTGCGGGGGTATTGTCACCCGTGTTACCTCTTCTGATAGGGTCTTTTACAACCGATTTTCTAAGGTAACCTTTATCGTATCCTCGGCGTACACCTTCGTTTACGGCTTCGGTTAAATCGCCGCCTACAAGGTGAACGTCCTGACCGATTTCAAGAAAAACGCAAGCCATACCTGTGTCCTGACAAATGGGGACATTTTCGTTATCGGCAATTTGGAAATTTTCAATAATATTATCCAAAACGCCCTGTGCTATAACACCGTCCTCACATTTACGGCAGGTTTTAATAGCGCATTTAACGTCGCTCGGCAAATGAACATTTGCTTCGATACAAAGTTTTTCAATAACGTCTGTAAGAACACTTACATTTATTTCACGCATTATAATTCCTACCTTTCGTGACGGGCATATTTAGGAAGCAAGAGCGGAGAAACTTCATTTGTTTCTACTCCTGCGGCTTTAAGTTCTTTTGCGTAATCTTCAATATGCGAAAGGGTTAATTCGCCCAAAGTAACCTCTTGTGACTTTTTAGCCGCCGCTTTACCTGCATTACGGCCGAAAACGATAATATCAAGAAGTGAGTTACCCATAAGACGGTTTCTTCCGTGGATACCGCCAACGGCTTCACCTGCAACCAGGAGATTTTCAATATTTTTTGTAAATCCGTCCCCGCCGATTTCAAGACCGCCGTTTTGATAATGAAGTGTAGGATAAATCAAAATCGGAACTTTACGCATATCAATGCCGTAGTTCATATACATACGGAACATTGCCGGAATTCTCTTTTCAATAGTTCCTTCTCCGCCGAGAATTTCAATCATGGGAGTATCAAGCCATACACCCTTTGCGCCGCCCGGAACATCAACGCCACGGCCTTCGGCACATTCACGAATAACACCCGATGCATTTACATCACGGGTTTCCAATGGGTGAATATATGCTTCGCCTTCGCCGTTTACCAATTGAGCGCCTACAGAACGAACCTTTTCGGTAACTAATGCTCCGAGAATTTGTGAAGGATAGATTGCTCCTGTTGGGTGATACTGAATAGAATCCTGATATAAAAGTTTAGCGCCTGCTCTGTAACCCAATACAAGACCGTCAGCCGTTGCGCCGTAGTGGTTGGATGTCGGGAAACCTTGATAATGCATTCTTCCGGCACCGCCGGTAGCAATAACAACGGTTTTAGCACGTGCTACCATATAGTCGCCGGTTTCCATATTAAGAAGAACTGCACCGGCAACTTGACCCTTATCATCTTTAATAAGTTCTACCGCAGAAGTGAATTCTACAACGGGAATACCGCGGTTGATAACTTCATCACGCAAGGTACGCATAATTTCTGCACCGGAATAATCCTTAGCGGCGTGCATTCTCTTTCTTGAAGTACCGCCGCCGTGAGTAGTAATCATAGTGCCGTCTTCTTCTTTGTCAAACTCAACACCAAGTTCATTTAACCATTTAATTGCATCGGGTGCCTCCATAACCAGTTTCTTAACAAGTTCGGGTTTGGCCGCAAAATGTCCGCCGCCGAAACAGTCAAGGTAATGCTGTACCGGAGAATCGTTTTCTTTATCCGCTGCCTGAATACCGCCTTCGGCCATCATTGTATTAGCGTCACCAATACGAAGTTTTGTTACGATCATAACATTTGCGCCTGCTTCATGCGCTTCGATAGCACAGGAAGAACCTGCTCCGCCGCCGCCGATAACAAGTACATCCACATCATAATCCACTTTAGTAAGATCAATGTTTTCGCCACAAATACGGCTTGTAGAATGAAGCATATTTGCCAATTCCAACGGAGCTTTTTCACCTTTGTTGGGGCCGACTTTGATTTCTGCAAATGCTTCCGGTTTATAGTCCGGATGGAATTCTTTTAAAAGGTTATCTTTTTCATCAGCAGTTAAACGTCTTGGTTCTGTTGCCATACGCGCCTGTCTGGACGCTTCCACTTTTTTGATGGATTCCATCATATTTTCCGGATACGGTGTATACATATTAAGCGCCTCCTTATTTCTCAATTTCTCTTGTGTTGTAAAGTTCTTGCATTTCTGTAATGGGTTTTTGCATAATTTGTTCAATCAGTTCGTCATATTCGCCCCTGTTGATTTCTTCAACCCTGTTTTTAAGGTGTTCGGTTTCGGGAGCGATATATTTACCGGTAAGACGGCGGGCAAGCAAGCCAACCATAGGATGGGAAATACCTGCGGGACATCTTGTAGAACAACATCCGCAACCTACACAGTCGAAAGATTCTTCGGCACACTTTTCAAAATCGGCACGCTGTGCATAAGCAATATACTGCATAACGTTAAGACCCTGTGTGCAGGCATTTGTACAAGCGTTACAGCCGATACAACTGTAAATTTCAGGATAAAGTTCCATCATTATTTGATTGGTGGGTTTAATCTCGTTAATATTGTAGGTTCTTTTATCGGTCGGGAAGAAGGGAATGCTTGCAACATACATACCTTCCTGTACCTGTGTTTGGCAAGCAAGACAGGTTTTAAGTTCATTGTCGCCCTTAATGCGGTAAATGGTAGCACAGGCACCGCAAAAACCGTGACGGCAACCGCATCCTCTTTTAAGGGTATATCCGGCATACTCCATAGCAGTCATAATAGTAAGGTCTGCGGGTACGGAATATTTTTTGCCGTAAAAAAATACATTAACCATATTTTCCATTTTCAGTTACACCTTTCTTAATACTCGTTAGGTAATTCGTCAATTTCGTCAAAACGGAATACCGGACCGTCTTTACAAACGTATTTAGAGCCGATATTACAGCGTCCGCATTTACCGACACCGCACTTCATACGAAGTTCAAGTGTTGTGTAAACCTGTTCTTTTGTAAAGCCCATTTCCTGTAATCCCTGTAAAACAAACTTAATCATAATAGGAGGTCCGCAAACCAAAACGGTTTTGTCGTTGGAAAATTCCAACTCCCTTAAATAAGAGGGAACAAAACCAACGTGACCGTCCCAACCCTCTTGCTCACGGTCGATTGTAAGGTGAACATTTATACCGGGAGTGTTCATCCAAACATTTTGAATTTCGTCAAGACCTACAAGGTCATCTGCCGAACGTGAACCGTAAAGAATATCAACTGTGCCGTAATCTTGGCGGTTGTCTATTACATAGTTAATTACCGAACGCAAAGGTGCAAGACCTATACCGCCCGCAATAAACAAAAGGTTTTTGCCTTTAAGTTCCGTATCAACGGGGAAGTTGTTGCCGTAAGGTCCTCTTACGGTGATTTGGTCGCCAACCTTTAGGGAATGTAAATATTCGGTGAGTTGACCGCATCTTTTAATGCTGAATTCCTGATATTCCTTATTTGTGGGCGAAGATGTTATAGAGAACATTCCCTCGCTTACACCGGGCGCACAAAGCATTGCGCATTGACCGGGCTTGTGTTCAAAAAGTTTTCCGCCCTCTAAAGCGTTTACACGGAAAGTTTTGACGTCGGGCGTTTGTTCTTTAATATCGGTAATAACGCCGACTAACGGAATAAGTGTATCTAAATTATAATTCTTATGGCAATCACAGTCACACATTACGCTTTTCCTCCTTTTTCAAATGCTTTAATTACCTTTACAATGTTAAGGTTTTGGGGGCATTTGTCTACACAGCGTCCGCAACCGACGCAGGAATACATCCCGTCGTTATTTGCGGGGAAGTAAACAAGTTTGTGCATAAATCTTTGACGGAATCTTTGCATTTGGCTTGTACGGTTGTTGCCGTGTGCCATCATTGTAAAGTCGGAATACATACAAGAATCCCAACAACGGTAACGCTTAATGCCGTTGCCGGTGTTATAGTCCTTAATATCGTAACATTGACAGGTAGGACAAGAGAAAGTACAAGTACCGCAAGCAAGGCAGGGTTTGTAAAGTTCTTCCCATATAGGCGAGTCAAACTTTTCGGTTAAAGCGTCACCGTTCCAACCCTCAAGCGAAAGATTAGCATAAGGGAGTTTTTCGGCTATTGCCGTTATTTCCTTTTTCTTGTTTTCTACTGCGGTATTATCTGCATCTTCCAAAAGGTCGCAAAGAGTTTCGGTCAAAGCGTTGCCCTTTTCGGTTAAAGCGTTCCAATAAAGGAAGTCTTCATCATCATAAACCGCAACATCGGCGGTAGGTTCGGCAGGGTTTATACCGAAAACGGTACAAAAACAGGATTCTTCCGGCTTATCGCAAGCAAGACCTACGATAATACCGTGTTGACGTCTTGCGGCATAGAAACTGTCCACCGGTTCGGATAAAAATACTTTATCAAGTACTTCAATACCCTTAATGTCGCACGCTTTCATACCGAAAACCACAAAATCTTTGTCCTGTAATTCTTCGGGGGTGATTGAAATTTTGCCCTGTTCGTTAAAGCAGGTGTAAAGGTTTTCGCTTTGGGGGAAGAAGGCATCTTTAGGGGATTTAACGGTTTTAAGGGCGGTTAAATCAACTTCTGCTTCTTCGCTGTAAGCGGCAAAGTTTACCTGTTCGCCGTTTTTAACCGGCACATAAAGGTCTTTGGTTTCGTTTATCTTGGCGAATAATGCCGATAAATTGGATTTAGCAATTTTTTTCATACATTATCCCCTCTCTTTAACGATGCTCGGTTCACAGTCACCGAAAGTATATTCGGTAAGCGGACCTTTGGCATCTACATCGGCACCTGCTTGGTATTCGCCGTAAAATTCGTTAATATCTTTAATAAATTTACGGTTAAATAGGTGAAGCGGAATGCCCTGCGGACATACACGTGAACATTCGCCGCAGTCGGTACATCTGCCCGCTACGTGGAACGCACGGATTATGTGGAACATTTTTTCTTCAAACGAATCGGTGTTTGCTTTTTGTGAAGAATCAAACTTTGTACTGTCAAACACGCATTTTCTGCAACTGCAAGCCGGGCAAACATTACGGCAGGCGTTGCAGCGGATACATTTGCTTAATTCCTTTTGGAAGAAAGCAAACTTTTCTTCAGGTGACATTTTTTCGATTTTTTCAACCTCTGCAAAACGTTCTCTGTCGCTTGTGTCCTGCGATTCGCCGATTAACTCGTCATAAATTTTATGTTCTTTGCCTTTACAAACGTGGCAACGTTCAAGCAAAGCGTCGGAATATTTCATTTCGGTATTGCCGTAAAGGGTTTCAATGTTAAGCATATCGCCGTTTTCGGTAATATTTAAAATACCTTTAACACCGCTCTGCTTAATTGTTTCAATGTTAAGTTTACCCTTACAGCCAACGCCGATAATATATGCTTTTTCACGGTCTACACGGTGTTCGTTAATAAGTTGGTTAAAACTGTATGTATCACAGGGTTTCAGCAAAACCAAAGTTTTACCCTCTAATTTAGAGGCATCTATCATATATTTGCTTAAATTTGCGCCGCAAAATCCGCCGTATACAAAATTTTCGTCCAAATCTTCGGCGGTTTCAAAAAAAGCGGGTTCGGGGTTAAAACACATATCGCCTTTTTTCCAACCGAGCACACGGTTTACGGTGCCGTCAGCCAAAAGTTCTTTTGCTCTTTCAACTATTTTTTGCATCTTAAATCCCCCAATCTTACATTTTCACCGAGTGAATAAATCTTTTCTACAAATTCGTTCATTGTAGTAGAAAATTTAACACCCTCTGCCGCAGATACCCATTCAACACGGGTTCTGCCGTTTTCAACACCCATATAGTCAAGCATTGAGAAAAGCAAGGTCATTCTTCTGCGGGCATAGTAGTTACCGGTTGAATAGTGGCAGTCACCGGGGTGGCAACCGCACATTATAACACCGTCTGCACCTTTTTCAAATGCACGGAGAATAAACATTGGGTTTACACGGCAAGAACAAGGCACCTTAATAATTTTAACGTCTGCCGGATAAGCAAGACGGCTGCTTCCTGCTAAATCTGCACCTGCATAAGAGCACCAGTTACAGCAAAAGGCAACAATTTTCGGTTTAAATTCTTTATTTATCGGCATATTGCATCTACCTCCGCTATAATCTGTCTGTTAGAGAAGCCCTGCAAGTCCATAGCGCCCGAAGGACAGGCAACGGTACAAGCACCGCAACCTTGACAGAGTGCGTTATTAACCTGTGCTACTCTTCTGGTTTCTCTTATACCGTGGTCGTTAATTTCCTTAACTTCGTAAGAAATTGCGCCGTAAGGACAAACATTGGCACATTTTGAACAACCGTTACACAAAAGTTCGTCCGATTTAGCGGTACAGGGGTTGGTCATAAGTTTATCTTTAGCCAAAAGACCGATTGCCTTAACTGCTGCCGCACCTGCCTGTGCTACCGTTTCGGGAATGTCTTTAGGTCCTTGGCAAACACCCGAAAGGAAAATACCGGCAGTAGGTGATTCAACAGGACGCAATTTTGCGTGTGCTTCGGTTAAGAAGTTGTCGTTATCAATACTTGCGGTCAACATTGTAGCAATCTTTCTAACGTCGGGGTTTGGCTCAATAGCGGCGGCAAGCACTACCATATCGGCTTCCTTCAGAATTTGCTTGTTATCTATTAAATCTACACCTTGAACCAAAAGTTTTCCGTCTGGCTGCGGAATTACCTTACCAACCTGACCTTTAACATAATTTACACCGTAATTTTCAACTGCACGGCGGTAAAATTCGTCAAAGTTCTTACCGGGAGTACGAACGTCAATATAAAACACCGTTACATTAACATCGGGGTATTTATCACGGATAAGCATTGCGTGTTTTGCGGTATACATACAGCAAATTTTAGAGCAGTAACCCTTTCCTCTGCCGTCCGCACAACGGGAGCCGACACATTGAATAAATACTATTTCTTTAGGTGCTTTACCGTCCGAAAGCCGTTCAAGATGTCCCTTTGTAGGACCTGCGGCGTTCATAACACGCTCTAATTCCAAAGAAGTAATAACGTCCTTGCTTTGTGAGTATGCGTATTCGTCATACTTATCAAGTTTAATCATATCAAAACCGGTTGCAACAACAATAGCACCGTATTTTTCGGTTACCATTGTGTCAACCTGGGTATAGTCAATAGCGCCTGCGGCACAAACGGTTGAACAAATACCGCATTTGCCGGTTTTAAATTTAAGACAGGCGTTACGGTCAATAACCGGAACATTCGGAATTGCCTGTGCAAAAGGTGTGTAAATTGCACTTCTGTTTCCAAGTCCGCGGTTAAACTCGCTGGGGGTTTTCTTCATCGGGCATTTTTCCTGACAAAGTCCGCAACCTGTACATTTATCCATATCAATGCTTCTTGCTTTTTTGCGGATTTCAACCGTAAAGTTGCCCACAAAACCGGAAACATTTTCAACTTCACTGTAGGTGTGAATTGTGATATTGGGATGAGCGGCCGCTTCAACCATTTTAGGGGTTAAAATACACGCCGAACAGTCAAGTGTGGGGAAAGTTTTGTCAAGTTGTGACATTCTTCCGCCTATACTGGGTTCTTTTTCAACAATGTCAACCGGGAAACCCGCATCGGCAATGTCAAGTGCGGTTTGAATACCCGCAATACCGCCGCCTATTACCAGCGCACGTTTAACAACACCGCTTTCGCCTGCTTGCAAGGGAGCGTTAAGGTTAACCTTTGCAATAGCGGCACGTGCCAAAATAACGGCTTTTTCGGTTGCCTCGTCCATATCCTTATGTATCCAAGAACAGTGTTCACGAATGTTGGCAATTTCCACCATATAAGGGTTTATGCCGGCTCTTTCGGCACATTTACGGAAGGTTGCCTCGTGCATACGGGGAGAGCAGGAGCAAACAACAAGACCGTTTAATTTATGTTCTTTTACGGCTTCAATAATTTTTGCCTGACCGGCTTCGGAACACATATACTGATAATCTTCCGCATGGATAACGCCGGGTTCGGTTTTAACCATTTCTACGACTTTTTTAACGTCAACCGTAGCGGCGATGTTACTTCCGCAGTGACATACAAATACACCTATTCTTTGCATACTCTCACCTCCTGTATCTTCTGAATGCACTTACCAACAACTGTTGGGGTGTTTCGGGGTCTAAAAGTTCGGGAATTTCATTGGGTGACAACATAGTTTCACCTTTTTGTCTTATAACAAGCTGTCTTGCCGCATCGATAAGTTTTGCGGGTTTAACGTCACGGGGGCAACGCTCTATACAGGCAAAACAGGAAAGGCATTTAGTAAGCGATGCCGAATTTACGAGCGCTTCAATATCGCCGTTTACCACATAAGACACAAACTGATGGGGTTTAATATCCATTTCGTTAAAAGAAGGACAGGAAGCGGAACACTTACCGCACTTCATACATTTAAGCGGATTAACACCGCTGATTTCTTTAATCAACTCCGCTTTATTCACGGTACTCATACTAATCCTCCTTTATTCCTAATGCTTCTGCCAAAAGTTCGGTAAAGTAAACTACCGGCAACTTTCCGCATTTGTTAAGATTGTAAAGACAAAGCGGACAGGCGGTAATAAGCATTTCTGCGCCGAAACCGCTTGCACTTTCCATTATTTTTTCGCACATATTTTGTGCTTTTTCGCCGTCTTTAAGTGAAATATAGCCGCCGCAACATTCGTTACGGTAAGGGTATACAACCGGGGTAGCCCCGATTGCTTTTATAAAATCTTCAATAATTGTGGGGTTTTCGGGATTATCAAACGCTAAAACCTTGCTGGGTCTTAAAAGCAGACAACCATAATATGCCGCAATTTTTCTGCCGGTTAAGGGCTTTTTAACCGCTTTTTTCAAATTATCAAACCCAACTCGGTCACGAAGTACTTCCAAAAAGTGCAGCACTTCGGTTTCACCCGCATAGGGTTCTTCCAACTTCATATAGTTATTAGCACGGTTTCTAATATCTTCCACATTCTTTATATCGTCATTAACACGCTTAATAACGTGGTGGCAAGCCGAACAAAGGGTTACTAAATCCTGCCCCTTTTCTTTAGCGTAGTTAAGCGCACGAACCGAAGAAAGTTTAGAACCGATTTCGTCAGCACCCAGCGGATAAACACCGCCGCAACATTGCCAGTTTTCAATTTCTTCCAATTCAAAGCCCAATTCTTTTGCCGAAAGCCGTGCGTACATATCCAAATCTTTTGCTTTTGTTTTTAGGGTACAACCCGGATAATAACTGTACTTCATTTTACATACTCCTATATGTATTATAATTTGATTTGAGAAATAACATTTTTAAGTGAGTCGGCACTGTGCTTTAATTTTGCTACTTCTTCATCGGTAAGACGCATAGGCACTTTACCCTGTGCACCGTTAGGTCCTAAAAGGGTTAATGTGCTTAAACATACATCTTCAATACCGTATTCGCCGTGCATCATTGTGGAAACGGTTGTAATAGAATCGTTAGAAGCGCAAAGAATACTGCAAAGGTTGCAAACAGAGGTAGATACTGCGTAATATGTAGCACCTTTTTTGTTGATAATTTCACCGCCCGAAGTGCGAACGTAGGTATACATATCGTCTTTATTAAAATCGGGGAAGCCGGCTACCTTTTCTTTCATAAGTTTTTCGTATTCTTCTAAAGATACGCCCGAAATATACGCCGCCGACCACGGAATGAACGAAGTGTCACCGTGTTCACCGAAAACGTAAGCGTGAATATTGTTTTGGGCAACATCAAAATGTTTTGACATACCGCAACGAAGGCGTGCAGTATCCAAAAGTGTACCCGAACCGATAATTTGTTTTTCGGGAATGCCCGAAATTTTTGTAAATACATAGGTCATAATATCAACAGGGTTGCTTACTATTATGTAAAGTGAGTCCGGACAAACCTTAACGATATTCGGAGTGATGCTTTTAAGAATTTCAACATTGGTTTGTGTAAGTTCAATTCTGGTTTGACCGGGTTTTCTTGCAATACCCGAAGTGATGATTACAATGTCCGAACCTTTTGCGTCCTCATATTCGCCTGCAACAAAAGAAATAGGCGCTCTGAAAGCGGTACCTTGGTTAATATCCATAACCTCGCCTTCAACCTTTTCTTTGTTAATGTCCAACAAAACAATTTCCGAAGCAATATCCGTAAAAGATAATGCGTATGCAATAGTAGCACCTACGCTGCCTGCACCGATAATAGTAATTTTTCTGCCCATTGATATTTTCCTTTCTTTGTTAAAATTTTAACATTTTACCGAATATATATTATACCATATTGTGATAGATTTAACAAGTACAAATATATATAATTTTAGCGAAATATGTAGTTTTTAAATGTAAAAATTAACGAAAACGGCTATAAAGACTTAATTTATAACGGTTTTCCGCCCCAATTTTGATTTAAAGAAAGGACTTTCGACCTAATCGAAAGCCCTTTCTGATTCATTTGAGTTTAAACTTTAATTATGCACGAACTTTTTTGAAAGCAAAAGCAGCGGCAACTAAAGCGAATACAACAGTAACTGCTATAGCGGCAGTGTTGTTGCCGGTTTGAGGAGAAGTAATGCTGTTTTCTTTTTCAACATTTTGTGCGGTTGTACCGTCTACAACGATAGAAAATCTCTTAACTTGTTTTTCAAGAGTGAAGGTAACTTTGCTATCTACAACGGTTGTTTCCAAAACTTTAACACCCGCAGTGTTGATGGTGTTTACAGCCAAATTCTGTACTGCACTTAATGCTCTTGTGTTAACGGCATTTAATGCCATTACCTTACTGTCTACAGCAGCGGCGGTGGGTTGAACAGTTCCTTCTTCAATCATTATATATACTTTGGATTTTTCCGAAATTCCCAAAACGCCGAGTGTTACGGTTACAGGAAATTCGGGGTTGCCGATTTTTTTAACATCGTACTGACCTACAACTTTAAGGGTGTTGTCATTTGTTTCTTTTTTAAGGTCTTTCAAAGCACCTTGGAAGTTGGTTGTAACTTTACCGTCAATAGGAACAATTTCAAGAGAAACTGTGCTTCCTGCTTTGTCTTTTGCTTCGATTGAAGAAACAACGCCTTTAACTTCGGGTGAATTGGCCTTTTCTGCCGAAACAGCCATTGTGCCCAATGCCAAAACCAAAATGAGTGTTAATAAGATTGCTGATAATTTTTTCATAATATTACTCCTTTTAATATTATTTTTTTATTTTATAAAAAACATCCAAAACTTGTTCATAAAGGGCGGTTTCGTTTGGCTCGAAGGTTTCAATTTCATCTTTAAAACCAACACTGCCGGGGATTTGCAAAATTTTTAAATCCGCCTTTATAATTTCAGATGCAAGATATACTGCACTTGTAACGTCAACATTCGTTACGGTATTTTTTGCTAATTTATTATACATATTAAACGGCAATGAAATATCCTTTAAAACCGCTCTTTTTGCCGATTCCGCAAAGGCGGAAATGAACTGCTTTTGTCTTTGAAGACGTTCTTCGCTTAGGTCGTTTCTGTGTCTTAAATAAGCAATTGCGTCTTTGCCGGTTATAGTAACGGTTGCGCCCTTTTTCCAATGGCTGTAAACGTCGGTCAAATCTTCGGGAACGGTAACCGTAACCCCGCCTACGCTATCCACAATTTGGGCTATAGAATCCATATAAACCGTGTAATATCCGTTAATTGGTATGTTATATAACAATCTCGAAACTGCCTTACAGGTAAGTAACGAAGATTCGTCGGCATCTTTTCCGTAAGCATAGGAAAGGCAAATTTGCGCTTTTTCGGTAGCCAGAAATTCACCGTTCATATCGTAAATTTCAATGTCTGCCAAGGTGTTTCTTGAGATGGCGGTTACATTTACCGTATTGTCTTTAGGGTTAAAGGACACCAAAAAAACCGCATCGGCCTGTTTGCTGTTTTTATCCTTAATACTGTCCTTATCCACACCGATTAAAAGAATGTTGACAAGGTCATTATTGTAATAATAAGAATTTCCGTTATAATAAGCGTCCGCTTCGGCTTCATCATATGCTGACGAGGATATTTTATCATCGGTATAACTTAATTTATTACGAAGACGGTTTTCACCGATTTTAAGAATAATAAAATAACTTAATACAATACTTAAAACCAGTAAACCGATAACACCTATTATTATAAGCGGTTTTTTAAGTTTAGTCAAGGTCACTGTCATACACTAACACTCCCAAAACTAAAAATCGCTTACTTTTATCATTCATACAGGTAGAAAGAGTTATGATTTTATCCTTTTCGGTTACTGTGATATCTTTCTTTATTTGCGAATTTATATCCCTTACCGCAAAAATATCTTCCAAATAGGTTTGCCTATTGAAATCGCTTTCAAAATCCCTGCTTAATAAAATGTGTTTATTATCCCAAATGCAGGCGGCAAAAATTTCATATTTTAAAATTCTTTCGGGCATATAAACGGTTATATAACGGTTTTGGTTAAAGAAACTTGCATCACGAAATTTTTTTAGCGAGCCGAACATAGTGCCGTTTTTCATATTATGCCCATAAACTACGGTGTTGAAATCCGAAAAATCTTTAGCGTTGTAATTTTCCGTATATATACTGCCGTAAACCGATTTTTGCCCGTTTACGGTATGGGTTAAATAAAACGAATTATCGGTTTCGCTTTGCAAAATCGGGTAGTCTACATTTGCTTCGGGAATGGTTATCCATGCGTAAATATCCGGGTTTGCTTTTTTAAGCTCCGCAAAATTCACCGGAATTTCAACAGTTCTTTTTTCTTCTTCGGAAGTGTTATTTGAAGAAACCGAAAAATCTTCACGCAGGTTTTCAATCTTTCGGCTTTCAAGATACAAATTTATAAAATAACCTGCACAAGCAATAATTACACCCAAACAGATTACCAAAACTATTGTCCAAATAGTTTTTTTTTTCATAAATTGCCTCCAAAAGCAAAATATATTGCTTTATTGATTATACTATATGTTTTTTAAATTGTCAACTTGTAATACTGTCTCTTATACACATCTC